>JAAYNY010000107.1 GCA_012520635.1 Clostridiales bacterium
AAGTACAAATCCCTTTCAGGTTTCACATTTATTGACCTATTTGCTGGTTTAGGAGGTTTTAGAATCGCATTAGAATCATTTGGTGCTAGATGTGTATATTCCAGTGAATGGGATTCTCATGTAAGACAAGTTTATATAGATAATTTTGGTGATATTCCTGATGGTGATATAACTAAAGTAGATGAAAGTTCCATCCCAGACCATGATATTTTGTGTGCTGGTTTTCCCTGTCAGGCCTTTTCAATAAGTGGAAAGCAACATGGTTTTGAAGATAGTAGAGGTACCTTGTTCTTTGATGTAGCAAGAATAGTAAGAGCCAAGAGACCAAAGGTTGTATTTATGGAAAATGTGAAGAATTTTGCTAGTCATGATAATGGTAAGACTCTATCTATTGTTAAGCTCATAATGGAAGAACTGGGATATACATTTTATCAGAAGGTTTTAAATGCTGTTGATTACGGGATCCCTCAGAATAGAGAGCGTATCTATATGGTTTGTTTTAGAAATGACTTAAATATCAAAGACTTTAACTTCCCAAAACGTATTCCTCTACAAAAGCATGTTGAAGATTTTTTAATTAAAAATGAAGAAGAGGTAAAGCACCTGTATATTCAACGTTCTGATACTTATTTTAATGGTGTAGAAGATAATTTATATAGCAATAAACCCATTAGGTTAGGTATTGTCAATAAAGGCGGCCAAGGTGAAAGAATATATTCTACTAAAGGGATAGCTATAACTCTTTCAGCTTATGGAGGGGGAGCATTTGCCAAGACGGGTGGCTATCTCATTAATGGAAAAACCAGAAAGCTCCACCCAAGAGAATGTGCCAGAATCATGGGATTCCCAGATAGCTATAAGATTAGTAAAAGTGCGAATCAAGCATATAAGCAATTTGGTAATTCCGTAGTAATAGATGTTTTGCAGTTGATTTGTAAGGAGATTGGAAATGCTTTAGAAGGAGAAGCTGATGAAGGAGATAGAGTTCAGACTATGGTTATCTAAAAATGATGTACCAAAAAAGATGCAAAGTGATGTTATCTCTAGACTGAAGCGTTTTGAGAGGGCTATAGAAGCTTGTGATATTGATGAACAGTATCACAATGATGGATTTTGCCACCTATTTTCTCTATTTGATAACAAGGGCTTGAATGATAATATGAACAAATATAAAGATGTAGATTTGCCAATAGGTGAATATCAGCTTAGTACATATAAGTACGCATTGAATAAGTACAAAATATTTATGGATGAGCTTACTTCAAAGCCCTTATAAACTCATGAGGTGACATGCCCTTCTTATTAGGTTTTAAGTTAATAGAAAATATAACATTTGCATTAAAGGTATTAGAAAGTTTTCTAACCTCATATTGTTGTGAATCACGAGAAGAGAACATATACTCATATCCACGTAATAAAAATCGTTCATTATGAAGGGGTCTAGAGGACTCCACAAAGAGCTTGCTATTATCTTGTCTTGTGTTTTCTATAATATAGTCATTTGAATGAATGTGGTCTATAACATTAGATATATTTCTTTTGCCCACATTACTAGACCCACTGCGCTTTATTCTATATTCAGAAGTGATATAGAAGTAGTCATTTAATTCTTCTATAGGTAAGATGATATAATGATTTGTTATAATATATTTGATATCCTTATCTTTATAGTAATCAATTATCCACTTGGAAAATATATCTTGATCATCATCCATTAATATCTTTTTACCAGCAGTTCCTGCTTCTTTAAACTCTTCAAAATGTTGATTCATATACTCTATTATCATTTTTGAGGAAGGATTGATCCCAGTTGCGTTTTTTTCACTGTAATTAAATCTGCTTGATTCAAAATCTGGTAAGAGTACAAACTGTCCACACTGAGCAGGGCACAGTTTTGCCTCAATGAAGAAGGTATTGCCTGTTTTAGTAGTAACTTTAATGTCTGACATGGTAGAGTCAGATCCGCCTTTACTTACAAAACTGGCATATTCCCTAAAGTGTTGATTAAGATAATTAGTACAATCGGTTTCAAATCGTTGCCACTGCATACAAGGACTCCTCTCGGATAAAGGAAAGATTTCAATTATAGTATATCATCATGTTACAGTTTTGCAAAGGTTATAGGGGTTTAATTATAACCATAAATTTAAGTTGCCACATTGTTCATCAATGGTATAATAATATAAAGATACAAGACTATAGTTATACTTGATGCATTATCTATACTACCTATGCCATCAAGTATACGCATTA
>JAAYNY010000002.1 GCA_012520635.1 Clostridiales bacterium
ATAAATATGAACTAAATTGTTCACAAATTGTCTTTATTCTATCCATAGTTTAAACATAAATTCTGTATACAATAGTATTAGAAAGTGTAAAATATATTTTTTCACTATCCTCCTCCCTACTTATAAATATAGAAAATGGATGTCTTTAGGCAATGCCTAGGAGACATCCTTTTTGTTTTCATTTATTTTTTAATTAATTTATACTTTTTTTATAAATCATTCACAAAATAGTCACATCTTCTTTGTATACTATGACCATAGACAGTGATAAAACACTTTCTACTCCCACCCTATTATACGCTACGGTAAACTAACACCCCTGTTGTTTACCAAAAACACCGGCCATAAGGCCGGTGTTTTTTTATTCATTATTAACCATGTTCGTATACAGCCCCTTTTAGTGGATGATCTAAGGATACAGGTAACTTTGATATCTTAACCTTTTTAATCATTTTATCCATAGTATCCAGTATGTCAAAGCGATAACCTCCATACTGAAGAGTAGCCTTTTCACCATCCATAGGAATCCTATCCAGAATTGATATTAACAATCCATTAAGGGTGTCAAAATCTTCATGTTCAATTACTATATCAAGCTCTTCTTCCAAATCTTCTAGACTAATTGATCCCTTTACAACATAGGAATCTTTATCAATAGAAAGAATTAATTTTTCTTCCTCATCATATTCATCTTGAATATTTCCAACAATCTCTTCAAGGAAATCTTCCATAGCTACCAATCCAGAGGTCTGCCCATATTCATCGATTACTATAGCCATATGAATATTATTTGATTGCATTTCAGTGAATAAGAGGTTAACACTCTGAGTATCAGGTACAAAATATGGTTCCCTTGCGATCTCTTGTAAGGTTTTTTCTTTATCTGAGGTAGATATGTAGGCTGTTAATACATCCTTTAGATGCAATATACCAATAATATTATCCAGATTACCCTGATACAAAGGATATCTAGAGTAATTACCCTTAAGCATAAACTGTAGTGCCTCATCTAATGACATCTCAGCATTAATAGCAACTATCCGCTTCTTATGAGTCATTATGTCTTGGACATCTTTTTCATCAAGCTCAATGATATTAGATATCATCTCTGCCTTACCAGCGTCAAATACACCCTGTTCATGTCCTTCATTAACCATAGATATAATTTCTTCTTCTATTTCATTTTCATGGATCCCATAAGGCTTAAATCCAAAGACCTTAAAAATTATATTTATAAGCTTTTCCATAAGCCAGCTTAGTGGTCTTAATATTAAAGTCAAGAATTTAACCAGCTTAAATAGAGCCAAGCAAATCTTCTCAGCATATTTCATAGCTAACTTCTTAGGTAAAACCAGACCTAATAAGGTAATAAAAAAACCTAATAGTAATCCTACTAAAGCGGATACAGTTACTAATCCTATCTTAGGCATAAGATAGGCTGTATAGTATACACTGATTAAAACTACAATGACACATAATAGCAGCTCCATAGTTATCTGATACTTTGTGTCAGAACCTATAATTTCTAATAAAGCAATTGCCCTTTTATCATCAAGTTCCGCCTTTTTTCTGATACTGTTTTCACTGACATGTTCTAGTGCAACCTTCATGCCAGATATGATTGCCATTATAAGGATAAGCAGTAATATAATCGCCATTCCCCATAAAGGATTATCAATATCCATTGTAAAATTAATCCCTTCCTTCTTATTTAAAATATATGTTTAAAATATGTATCTAAAGATAGACTGATTACTAATGCTTTATCTACTCTTCTTAATACATTTTGGTCCAAGTGACATACTTTTTCTTTTAGCCTTGATTTGTCAATAGTTCTAACTTGTTCCAGTAAAATAACAGAGTCTTTAACAATCCCGTATCTATTCGAATCCAGCTCCACATGGGTGGGTAGCTTGGCCTTATTCATCTTTGATGTTATTGCAGCACATATCACAGTGGGACTATGTTTATTCCCAGTATCATTTTGAACAATAAGTACTGGCCTAATACCTCCCTGCTCTGACCCAACTACAGGCCTTAAATCAGCATAAAAGATATCTCCTCGTTTTATTACCACTTTATCACACTCCTAGTTTGGCTTTATCCTCTATTATTGCCAGTTTTTTCGTGGGTATTCTATAAAGTGATATTTATAAAAACAGTTTAGTTATAAACCCTTGGTATTCTTTTCCCTACAGTACACATCATTTCATATGGGAAGGAATGGGACCACTCTGCCAGGGTCTCTACACTTATCTCACTTTCTCCATCCTGTCCAAGAAGGGTAACAAGATCTCCTTGCTTAATATCTTTAATATCAGTTACATCTACCATAAAATAATCCATGCAAATCCTTCCTATGATTGGTGCATACTGACCCCTAATAATAACCTTACCAACATTAGACATATTCCTAGAATAGCCATCTGCATATCCGATTGGTATAGTTGCTACCTTTGTTCTTTTCTTAGTTATAAATGTAGAACCGTAACTGATGCCTGTTCCTTCTTCTACATCCTTAATATAGATAACATGACTCTTAAGCTCCATTGCAGGAATCAATTTAAATGTTTTATGGTCTACTTCCTTAGAAGGATATACTCCATAGGTAACAATTCCGCATCTTACCATGTCATATTCTGCTTCCGGATATTCGATGACTCCTGCACTGTTAGACATATGTCTAATAGGAATATGTACTCCTACTTCTTCCAACATTCTAGTAAACTTATCAAATCTGCCTATCTGGCTTTTTACACTTTCCTCATCTGTTTCATCCGCCTTTGCAAAATGAGAAAATATTCCGTCTATGTGTATGCCCTGTAGAAGAGAAATCCTCTTAATTATCTCAAGACTCTCTTTGGAATCACAAAATCCAAGCCTTGACATACCTGTATCAACTTTTATATGAATTCTAGCAGTTTTTCCTTGCTTAATGGCTTCCTTAGATAGTTCCTCTGCCATCTCATACTGGTAAACAGTCTGCATAACATCATGGGCTACCACAAGATCAAACTGCTCCTTGGGAGTATGGCCAAGTATTAGAATGGGCTTACTTATACCTGATTCTCGAAGTTCTATGGCCTCTTCAATAATGGCCACTCCATAGGCGTCTACCATTCCATTTTCCAATATCTTTGACACTTGCACTGCTCCATGTCCATAAGCATCTGCCTTAACAATTACCATTAACTTAGTATTACTTTGTAATCTACTTTTAACTTGGATAACATTTGACCTAATCGCTTCCAAATTAATATTTGCCTGTGCTCTATAATAGTCATTTCTGTCCAATTTTTTCACCTTGTTTCTTTAATTTTTAGATTTACTGTCTATTATACTTGGATATTAGCAAAGCTAAGGAATCTATTATGTCACTTGCCATTAATGAATAGCTTCCCACCTTTTCTTTTGCCATATCTCCTGCAAGACCATGAATATATACAGCTAAACATGAAGCTTCATAGGAGTCCATTCCCTGGGCAATAAGGCCTGCGATTATACCTGTCAGTACATCTCCGCTTCCAGCAGTTGCCATACCATTATTTCCAGAAGTATTCAGATATTTCTTACCTGAACATGCAACAATTGTTCTAGCATCTTTCATTACATATACTAATTTATTATTATAAGAACATTGATTTGCAATGTCAATTATATTATCTGACAGATCTGATTTGCCTCCCAAAAGTCTTGATAACTCTACAGGGTGTGGGGTTAAAACAGTGCCTTTAGGTAGTATATTTACTAGTTTATCTATTCTATCGCTTATTGATGCTTCAAAACCACCAAGCCTAGCTCCTAATATATTTATAGCATCTGCATCAATAACTAGTGGAATATCTCGCTGATTAATAACCATAGATAGGAGATTTTCAGCTGTTTCTGAGGTTCCAAGCCCTGGTCCTATAACTATAACATCAGCCCAGCTAATACTGTCGTAAATATTCTCATCCTTTTCGTAGGATGAGAACAGGGCCTCAGGAAGTAATGCTTGTATTATCTCACGATTTTTTGCTGATGTAAGAACCTTAACCATGCCTGCACCCATCTTATAAGAAGCTTTAGCAGACAGGTAAGCTGCACCAGCTATACCAGTACTTCCTGCTATTACCAAGACCTTGCCAAATGTTCCTTTATGTCCGTTATTTTTCCTAAAGGGAAGCTTACCTAAATCTTCTTTTGTATAATAGAAGGTATCTGCATTAACATTTTCAAGTGCCTTATTTGGAAAACCAATATCAGCCAAGCTTATATCTCCGGCAAAATCAGCCCCTGGATATAAAACTAACCCTTGTTTCATATAACCAAAGGTAATTGTATAATCCGCTTTAATTGCTGCATTCATTACTTTTCCAGTATCAGCAGATATTCCTGATGGTATATCTACAGAAAATACCCTGTGACTTTCACTGTTAATTTTATTAATAATATTAAGTATCTCTCCTGTCACCGGTTTTGATAATCCTATACCAAATATTCCATCGATTATTATATTATATTCATTAGTATCTATACTGTTATTAATAGTCATACCTAATTTTGATGCAATATTAAGTTGCTCCTTCATCTGCTGACTGTAGTATTTCTCATGAAAAGGCAAAAGAATTGCAACATGGTAACCCTGTAAATACAGAATTCTACCAGCTGCAACTCCATCTGCTCCGTTATTTCCTGGACCACACACCACCAGTATGGGATCTTCTATACATATCTTATCCTTCATTACAGCAACAACTTCCATTGCTGCTCTTTCCATCAAAACAAGAGAAGGAACTCCTATCTCTTCCATGGTATAGTTATCAATTTGCTTCATTTTTTGAGAATCTACTATATATTTCATCTTATTGCCCCACTTTATGTTTAAGATAAACCTAAGAGTTTTTCACCCACTACAAATGCATTGGCATATTCCTTAGTATTAGTTATAGATACATGGATTGTTGATATCTCCTGTTTCCTAGCAAGCTCAGCCGCTTTTCCATACAGATTAACATATGGCTTACCACATTCATCACGGAGTACCTCTATCTCCTTTAGTGAGATACCTCGAAACCCTATACCAAACATCTTGGCCACAGCTTCCTTAACAGCAAAATTACCTGCTGCCTTAGCCCATCTATCTCCAATTAAATTAATCTCATCATCAGTAAAGCATCGTTTTAAAAAGCCCTCACTTTTACAGGCTTTAGCTACTCTGTCAATTTCAATTAAATCTACTCCAATTCCACTTATCAAATATATCATTCCTTTTTTCAAGGATTCACTTAATCTCTAATCTTTATTAAAACCATCATCAAACAGGTCAATAATTTCCGCACCTAAAATATCGTGCATATAAGAATATATCATATTGTTAGTTGTTTCCATATCATGTTTTGAAAGTATCTTTGCTTTCAGTTCCTCTCTGGTGTCAGCAATCCAATTGGTAATTCTAATAAGTTCTTCTTTATTAATACTAATTCTTTCATAACAATCTCTTATACTTTCAGATAAAAGCTCTTCATTGGCTTCTCTAATCTTATATGGAAGCTCTGAAAGCTCTTCTGAAGCCATATCAATCTTATCATTAAGTTCAGTAATAAAGCGTTTGTTCTTCTCTAATTTCTTTTCTTTGGCCTTACCCAGAGCGTCATTATTAATATCCATATTAGCAACTATGTCATTTACTAGGGATTTTTTAAGAACCTTCATGTCCTTAATATCATTAACTAGCTTTCCCTGTAGCTTTAACAGGTTATTAACATTTTGCTCTAACTTTTTTATGGAATCACTTTTTTTCTCTTCTGGAAACAATTCATGCCATCTGGAATCCAAAGTAAGAATTGGTATCTTCTTATTGTCAATAATAGAATCGAAATTCTTTTCTTTTCGTCTTTTTCTCATAAGTAAACCTGCCTTTTATTGGTTCATATAATTAGTTATCGACAGATTTATACTTTTCAGATAGTCTATATGATAATTTCATTAGACTTTCAGCCAAATGAACATTTTCAACAATTACATCATCAGGCAATTGATAATCTGTAGGTGCAAAATTCCAGAAGCCCTTAATTCCCCAACTGGCAAGATCTAAGGCCACTTGAGGTGCTTGGGTCTTTGGCAATGCTAATGCTGCAATATCGATCTGATTCATCTTAACAAACTCTTCAAGATTATCTAAATTTCTAATTTCTATTCCTCGTATTGTTAGACCTACAAGTCTAGGATTTACATCAAAAATTCCTTTTACTATAAAGCCTCTACGTTCAAAGTCTGCATAGTTAGCCAAGGCTTGTCCTAAATTACCTGCACCGATTATTATAATATTATATTGTTTATCTAAGCCAAGAATCTTGCCGATTTCTGTATGAAGATATTCTACATTATAACCATAGCCTTGTTGTCCAAAGCCACCAAAATTATTAAGGTCTTGCCTAATCTGTGAGGCAGTTACTTTCATTCTCTTACTTAATTCCTTAGATGATATACGAACAACATCCTTTTCAAGTAAGTCACCTAAGTAACGATAATACCTTGGTAATCTATTAATAACAGCTTTTGATATTTCTTTTTTATCCAAATTAATCTCCCTCCCAGCAAATGAGATATATAGAAACATTATATTGGATTGTTAATAATAAGTCAATCCAATGCTAATAGATAAACTCTACCCGAATAAGTCTATTCATTAATCACAAAATTATGTTATAATGTAGGGGCAAGATTAGTCCAAGTAAAGGACTACATATCAATAAATAGATTCTGAAAGAGGTATCATATCATGGTTCTATCATGTAATAACATATATAAATCCTTTGGAACAACAGAGGTACTTAATGCTGTGTCCTTTCATGTAAATGATAGAGAAAAGGTAGCTATAGTTGGTATTAATGGTGCCGGTAAGTCCACACTTTTAAAAATAATTATTGGGGAAATGTCTGCTGATAAGGGAGATGTTATAATATCAAAAGGTAGCACTATAGGATATCTTTCACAGCACCAAGATCTACTCTCAGGAAGTAGTATATATGAAGAAATGTTAACCGTTAAAAAAGATGTAATTGAGTTAGATGCTAGAATCCGAGAGCTAGAGATTTCCATGAAGCATGTTCAGGGAAAAGAACTAGAGCAGATGTTAAAGACATATACTAGACTTACCCATGAATTCGAGATGCAGAATGGATATGCTTACAAAAGTGAAGTTATAGGAATATTAAAGGGTCTAGGATTTTCAGAAGAAGACTTTGACAAGAAGGTAGATACTCTTTCCGGTGGACAAAAAACAAGAATTTCCCTGGGCAAACTTCTTCTGTCCAAACCAGATATACTCCTTCTAGATGAGCCTACTAACCATCTAGATCTTATATCCATCGATTGGCTAGAGACCTTTTTAATCAACTATAATGGCGCTGTAGTCCTTGTATCTCATGATCGTTACTTTCTTGATAAGGTTGTAACAAAGGTTATAGGAATAGAACATCATAAAGCTCGAACATTTGAAGGAAATTACTCAGACTATGTATATAAAAAATCCATGGATGATAACGCCAGGCTAAAAGCATATATAAATCAACAAAAAGAGATTAAACGTCAAGAAGAAGTAATTGCAAAACTAAAATCCTTTAACCGTGAGAAATCAATAAAACGAGCTGAAAGCCGTGAGAAGATGCTGGATAAGATAGAAAGATTAGAAAAACCAACAGAAAATATGCAAATGCATTTTTCATTAGAGCCACGGGTCATATCTGGTAACGATGTAATTAGTGTTGAAGGACTTTCAAAGTCCTATGGTAATCTTCAATTATTCAATGATCTAAGCTTTGAAATAAAACGGGGAGAAAAGGTTGCCATCATAGGCAATAATGGTACAGGTAAAACCACCATACTTAAGATAATAACTGGACTAATAAATGGTGACGCTGGTCATATCAGACTTGGTAGTAAGGTTCATCTGGGATATTATGATCAGGAGATGCAAGAACTTAATCATGACAAGACATTGTTTGACGAACTGCAAGATACTTATCCATACCTAGATAACACAACTGTAAGAAATATATTGGCTGCATTTCTATTCACAGAAGATGATGTCTTTAAGCTAATCAAAGATCTAAGCGGTGGTGAACGGGGAAGAATCTCTCTGGCAAAACTTATGCTGTCAGAGGCTAATTTTCTTATCCTTGACGAGCCCACTAACCACTTAGATATAGAGTCTAAGGAAATATTAGAAAATGTTCTAAGCTCTTATAGTGGAACAATTCTTTATGTATCCCATGACCGTTATTTTATCAATAAAACAGCCACAAGAATTCTAGACCTTACAGAAGGACAGCTTCTTAATTATATAGGTGATTATGATTATTATCTGGAGAAAAAACCAGAAGTTGAGGCAGCTTATCTTGGCAAAACCCTAGATCAAAATCCTTCTTCAGACAATGCTAATCCTTGGTCTCTTAACACCAAAGATACTGAAACAATCACAGATAACAAGCTTAGCTGGCAACAACAAAAAGAAGAACAAGCTAGAATTAGAAAGAGAAAGAACGATCTCAAAAAGACCGAAGAAGAAATTCACTCCCTAGAAATAAGAAACGGGGAGATAGATGCACTCCTAATACAAGAAGAAATCTTCACAAATCCAGAAAAACTGATGGAACTTCACGAAGAAAAAAAACAAGTTGAAGCCAGACTAGAAGAACTACTAGAACATTGGGAACTTTTAGCCGAGGAAGAATAAAGAAAAATAAGAAATGCATAATAAAAACGGATTATCCTTCTAATAAAGTGTTTAGGATAATCCGTTTTATACTTATAATAACTAGAAATCTTACATAAATTATTCTTAATCTTTACCTATAATCCTTGTTCTGTAAGATTCTGTATTGTATTCATCATATGTTCATGAGCTAAGCTTTCTGCTAATTCTCCATCCCTCTTCTTAATAGCCTCAACTATAGCTGCATGTTCCTTACTTGACTGATTAGCTCTATAAGGTCTAGATAAAGTAATCTTTCGAACCCTTTCTACATATTGATGAAAATCTGAAAGAACGTGATTAAGAATCTTGCTAGCGGATGCCTTATAAATCAAATCATGAAATTTATTATCCAGTTCTACTATCTGATCAAAATGACTTCTCCTAGCATGAAAGTCAGCCAAATATAGATTCTCCTCAAGAGCCTCTATCTGTGAATGTGTTATATTCTCACAGGCCCATTTTGCACATAGGCCTTCCAGATAAGAACGAATAATATAAATATCATGAATGTCCTTTTTAGTGATTCCAGTAACAGATGCACCTTTGTTAGGTATTATGTTAACTAAACCTTCAAGCTCAAGCTGGCGTAGAGCCTCTCTAACAGGAGTTCTGCTAACACCAAGTTCTGTAGCTAGTGCATTTTCTCTTAGTTCCTCATTTTCATGATAGTCTCCTGACAATATCTTGTCCCTAATGGAATTATACACCCTGCCTCTTAGGGAATATCTGTCTGCTATTTCTTTTTGAAGACTAAACTCTTCCAAGGAAACATCCTCCTTATTCTACATAAAATCAAATTTAATGAACTAGTATGTTATAACAATTTATAACAAATACGTAGAATTATATTTTCTCAATAGTCTCCATAAGATAATTAGCAAATTCCTCACTGGTAGCTCCTGTATCTCTTCCTGTAAGAACCAGCTTTTTCTCAGTTATAGTAGTAATATCAAGGGCTTTATAAAGCTTATCAGCTTCTTCCTTATATCCTATATGTGCAAGAAGCATTGCACCAGCACGGATCATACTGCAAGGGTCAGCATAGATGTCTCTTCCCTCTTCTACCATCCTTGGTGCTGAGCCGTGGATAGCTTCAAACATTGCATAGCGTTTTCCAATATTAGCACTTCCTGCTGTTCCTACACCACCTTGGAATTCTGCTGCTTCATCTGTAATAATATCGCCATAAAGATTAGGTAGAACCACAACCTGGAAGTCCTTCCTTCTCTTCTCATCTATTAACTTAGCTGTCATAATGTCTATATACCAATCATCAACTTCAATACCAGGATACTCCTTAGCAATATTGTAGAAAATATCTAGGAACTTACCGTCTGTAGTCTTGATGATGTTAGCTTTAGTTACAGCTGTTACTCTAGTCTTATTATTAGCCTTAGCAAACTCAAATGCTGCTCTTATGATTCTCTCTGTTCCTTGACTGGTAACTACTGTAAAGTCAACGCCTAGGTCCTCAGTTACATTAACTCCTTTGCTTCCTACAGCATAGGCTCCCTCAGTATTCTCACGATAAAAGGTCCAATCAATACCTTGCTCAGGAATTCTAACAGGTCTTACATTGGCAAAAAGGTCTAGTTCCTTTCTCATAGCCACATTGGCACTTTCAACATTTGGCCATGGATCACCTTTTCTTGGTGTAGTAGTAGGGCCTTTTAATACTACATGACATTTTTTGATTTCTTCTAAAACTGCAGGAGGAATAGCTGCATTTTCTGCTGCCCTTCTCTCAATGGTAAGTCCTTCTATCTCTTTAAATACTACCTTACGGGATTTTACATCATCCTGTAGTAAATACTCTAATACTCTCTGAGCTTGTGAAGTGATTGCAGGGCCAATACCATCTCCCCCACACACACCTATAATAATCTGATCTAAGGCCTTATAATC
>JAAYNY010000108.1 GCA_012520635.1 Clostridiales bacterium
ATACTATTATTCATAGAGAATATCCTCCTTTGTTTATTTTTTTGTCTCATCAACTTAATGATAACACAAAGTGATATTCTCTACATTTATTTTTTTGCTTTTAACTTAAAGTAATTTTACGCTATTCTATCCTACATTTACAGAACTCTGCTCTCATATCATAAGAAATTCGTCATAAACTCTTGTTCTATTCATCCATGCCCTTTAGCCCCTCTACAATATTTAGTCTGTTAATATAGGAGCCGCTAATTACAGCTATAAGGGCCGACATAACTACCACAATAACACCTGCATATAGGTAGCAACCACTAAAAAACACTTATAAACCGCCTACCCTTATTTCAGCCTATGGGCTTAAGTTAAATGGTAGGTGATTTATAAGTGTATATAGTTATAATTTATTACTTTTTATAATTTCTTTACAGGAAAACAAACTTCTGTTACTAACTCATCCATATCTTGCGTTTGTGCTGGACTTACACAATAGATATTAAACATTGCACCATTAAAGTCATATCTATTATCTCTAACCCAATTTGCAATTGCTTGATTCACGGCAGTAAGATTGCTATAACTTCCCTTAAATGTTACAGATGCAACAAGTTGGGCTGGAACGATTTTGAACTCCACATTCTCCGTATTTTGATAACTTCCCTGCACTGGAAGCTGTATTTCCACATCAGGGTCATGCTCTTTATATTCCTTGTCATGAAAGACTGCGATGGAATTGCTATACTCCATTACATTATCATCCTTTCCGATTCGATTGATGGTAGTTTCAAGTATCAGTAATTGCCTGCTGGTCTTTTCCGCCAGTTCTTTAAGCTCTGCCTGTTTTAATAAAAGATAATCCTTTAAGGCCTGTGAATCATTGTAAGTTTTCAGTATCTCCCCAACAACTGACAGACTAAATCCCATATCCTTTAGGGCATGAATACGATTTGCAAGAGGCAGTTGGGCTTCGCTGTAATACCGATATCCTGTAAGTTCATCTATACTTTCAGGAGCAAGCAGCCCAATCTCATCATAATGACGTAGCATGCGAATACTGATTCTTGATAGTTTTGAAAAATCTCCTATTCTTAACATAAAATAATCTCCACATATATGTGTATTTTCGAGCTCACTTATAGTTTAGAGTATACCATAATGTGAGAGTCAAGAGTTATTTTGAAAATATAAATATTATATTACATCTATTGTTCCACCGGCCGAATCTCCAAATAATAATGTTCATTGTTAAGGTCTAGTTCCACCTCGGTGACCCCTTGAGATAAGTTGAAACCATAATTTTGACGTACTATCTCAATGTTTTGAGTTGAAGTTAATTCTGCTGTAAGTGCATCGAAATGAAGATTACTTCCTAAACGGGTAACCATATCGTAACCCTGTATGCCTTTATTATCTGTGCCAGAGCAAATAAAATCATAGCTTGGGTTTTTACGCATCTTCACAGTAACAAGTACACTTTCACCGACAGGAACTGATACCTGAAACTTCAAGTAGAAAACTCGTTTCAGACTATAAGTTTCTAAAATCACATCCTCCAATACTCCATATTGATAGTGATCACGGGCATTATCCGAAAGCAATCCGTAATGAACCATAAACTCTGTAACAGCACCAAGGAACATCTCCTGGGAAACAGCAAGGGAGTTACCGTCATCATAGTTAGTAAAGAAATGATTAATTACTTCACCCATGACATCAGATAAAATTTGCTCTTTCCGAGTGACAGTAGATGAAACCCCCTCAAGCTCATTCCCCCTTTCACAGGCTCCATTTTTGTATCCCTGTAAGCTATAGTCTTTGATATCTTCTCCGATTATAATGAGCAGCTTTATATCCTTTTCCATTCTTATATCTTTAGGTACAAAATAACTGTATCTTCGAAAACCATTATCACCAATATCTATACCATTAAAACCATAGTGCAAAATTGTGGTTTTATCAGGGTCAATGTTAAAAGATATAGCCTGTGTTGCTGCCTCATACTCCAAAGGGGCCTCAAAATCAGTAAAGGCATACACTGTTACCGGCTGCGACAAGACAGGATCGGCTGCAAAGGCATTGCTTTGATAACTGCCGTCCTCTAAAAGTGCTTTGTAACCTTCCCAGCTATCTAGTTTTTCTCCTCCAGAATATCCACCTGCATACAGTGCAGGATGCTCTTTCTGTCCATTCACTGTAATTGTAGGTATCAGTTCTTTTAAATCATTAAAACTTCCAATAAATGGATATACAGCTTCAATATTCTTTTCTTCTGTGGATGAGTTGATAAGTGTATATCTATCTTCTACATTGGCTCCCCAAACACGGATACTATCCTCATTTGGTAAGGAAAAATCATAGATAATGTTACGGGTGGCTGTAACCGTATTATCTGGTTGACTTAAAGTCAATGGGAATGCGGGACCAGCATAGGACATAAAAGTACTACTCTCTCCATGCCCTGAGCCACTACCTCCTGCTTTACCTCCAAAGGGTAATAAATCTGGCAGTGAATATGCTCCTCTGATGCCAATAGCCATTACTATACAAGCTGCAACAATCATTGTCCATTTTTTCCAAGCAATAGCTGACTTCTTAAGCTGGGTTGTTCTTGCCTCTTCAATGTATTCATCACGAACTTCAGTTATTGCGTCAAAGATTTGCTTTACCTTCATAAAGATAATCCCTCCTTTTCCAAAGCTATTTTTAAACTTTGTCGTAAACGATACAAGCGCCCTGCCAACTTATTCGCAGATGTTCCACATTCCTTGGCAAGAGAGTTAACAGTATCTCCAAACCAATAACGCCGGAGGAAGAGTATCCGATTATCTGTTGATAATGTGCTAAGCCAGCAATCAATCACTTTTGCCAACTCCTTGGTTTCGATAACAGTCTCTACGGTTTGCATAGCAGGAACACAGTCACTAAGTTCTGAAATAAGTAATTCTGCGCTACTATTTCGCTTTTTTGCTCTTTGTTCATGCCAACGGTTAATTGATAGGTTACGGGTAATCCGTCCAAGGTATGCACCTAGATAGTTTGGTTTTGCTGGAGGTATAGCATTCCATGCCCTGACATAGGTATCATTAACAACTTCTTCGCTATCCCAATGATTTGACAGGATATTCATGGCAATTCCTTTAAGCATCCTACCATACTTGGTGTCAGTTTCATTAATTGCGCTTTCATTACGAGCGTTATATAGTTCTATTATTTTTATGTCCTCCATGTGCATCCCCCTTTTGCTGTATACTTTTTCTACAGGCTCTTATTGTAGAATTACGCCTTCACTTATATAGACAGGATTTTTTTGAAAATATTTGTTATAAATAAAATAATTTTATATCCTATTTCTTGTCAGTATATATCTCAATTATATATTTACTTACTTATGTACAAAATAAATCGAGAAACAAAGGTTTAATATTGGCATTTTTTACATTTACAAGATTATACGATTTACAATATTTACTTTAATCGGTATTATTAAATCTTGCAATCAAATAATGGGATTATGGCTAATAACTATTGTGAAAAATAAAGTGGAAATCAGATTAAGACTAAAATCGGGCTGCCCAATAGATTGTGGGCAGCCCTACAACAATTCTATATTCTCCTGTTATCTATCGCCTAAATACCTCTTTTATAATCTGGAAGCCCGCCCAAAGGGATAGGCCATATCCAATCACTAGATCCTTTACAAAATCACCCCATAAGTTAGTAAAGCTTAAGAAACCAGGCAAATTAACAATCGATTTTATTATATTTGTAATACTGAATACATTTCCATAATAGTAAGTACTCATTTCTATAACATATAGCAAATAATTAGCAACGAAAATCATAAGTAATGAGATGAGAAGAGAGATAATCTTACCTTTTCTATTAATCCCACCAGAAAATCTACGGTAACCATAGATGGCAAATTTCATCATCAGATATCCTGCAATTCCAGCTATTAATCCCAGCTTACCAATTGCAATCCATATAATAACGCCTACAAATGACCACAATATAGCTCCCAGAATACCTAATAGGTAATTATTTCTGATCCCAGCTTCTGTTTCCCCTATCAATGCTTCCATGGAAAAGCCTGATACAGTCTCGATGTAGAAACCATCGTCGAAGCCGTATTTGATCTCCGGTTTTCGATTATAAATATAGCTCATAATTTGATCAAATAAGTCTTCACCTTCTTTGTCAAACTTTGTGCTTACAATTTCATAATCCACACCATCATTTATTTTCACCACTATAGATCGGTAATCCTTACCAAGTTTTTTAAAAGCCATACCATAAATTTGCTCTATTTCATCCCAAGGAACTATATTAAATCCATTAGTCGAGCATACCAAGTAGTTTTCTGTAAAGTATAGTTTCTGCTTAGGAAAGCTAATAACATCTGGCATCATTAACTCTGTGTCCACATCCATAAGGTATGAGTCACTATATCGCTCTAAGGTTCTTTCTGTAAGCATCACTTTCGCTTTAGTCGTCTTGATGACTCTATGATAAAAATA
>JAAYNY010000109.1 GCA_012520635.1 Clostridiales bacterium
TCCCTGCCCAGAAAGATTTCCTTCATCTGTAAACGGACAAGGCTTTAAGCCATTGGCAGACTATATTCACAGCTTAGGGCTGAAATTTGGAATTCATATAATGAGGGGAATACCAAGGATTGCAGCACACAATTATATGAATATTTATGGTTCTGACAGAAGAGCAAATGAGATTGCTGACCCCTCATCAATCTGTCAATGGAATCCTGATATGTATGGACTTGATCCTGAGGCAGAAGGGGCACAGGAATACTATAATTCAATTTTTGAACTTTATGCTCAGTGGGGCGTTGATTTCATAAAATGTGATGATATATGTAGACAGGATATGCCATCATCTGAAAGAGAAACTGAAATGTTACATAAAGCCATACAGAATTCTGGTCGTCCTATGGTTCTTAGCCTTTCCCCAGGCCCCGCCCTTATTAATAAGGCATGGCATTATGAAAAGTATGCTAACATGTGGAGAATAACAGATGATTTCTGGGACAGCTGGCCACTTCTAGTAAATATGTTTGAAAGATGTGAACTATGGCAAAATCATGTTTCAGAGGGATCTTATCCAGATTGTGATATGTTACCTCTAGGTTACATTGGAAAAGGATTTGGTGATGAAAGGTATACCAGATTTACTAAGGAAGAGCAAATAACCATGATGACCCTATGGTGTATATTCCGTTCACCTCTTATGTTAGGTGCTGAGCTTACAAAACTAGATCAGTGGACAATGGATTTGCTTACCAATAAAAAAGTCTTACATCTTCTAAGCCATTCCTCAGGAGCAAAACAGCTTATGCGAAGTAAAGACCAGGCCATATGGTATTCTAAAGATAATCAAGATGACAGATTATATCTTGCATTATTTAATCTAAGCGATGAGGAGCGAAGTATAAAAGTTGCATCCCATGAGATTGGACTAGAATGTTTTAGCCAGTATAGCTTTGAAGAATTGTGGAGTGGTGAGAGGCTTAGTGGATCTGAGCAAGATTTTGAAAGCAAGATAGCAGCCCATGGTGCCAAGTTATATTCAATTAGTATGAATAAATAAAAGAAGAATAAAAGTAAAGCCCTGTAAGAGAACCTTTAATTACAGGGCTTTATTATAAAAACATTTAAATTATTTAATAAAACTTGATGTATATCAATTTATTTTCTTCTTATTGGTGCTAAAATCTAGTTATAAAGTTGATAATAATAATAAATATGAAAGTGAGGACTATATAATGAAAGAATTTAACCAAGTTAAAGATAAGAATATGGACAGATTAGAGCAATATGTACCTATAGTAGACCGTGTCCATGGATCACATCATCCAGAGTTTCACCACGTACGTAGAGTGTTTGAGGAATTAAACCATAAAGTTAAAGCAGCAGGAGTAGATAAGCCCAACTTAGACAGTGAATTTAAAGAGCTAAGAGAGGTAACCAGTAATTATGCCGTTCCAGGAGATGTATGTGAAAGTTATGAGGCAGTATATAAGATGCTTTCAGAGTTAGATGAGGCATATCAAGGATAAACTTCCAATTATGTTTAGAAAAGGAGGAGGAGATGATGCTAAAATTCCAACGATTTATATTAAGTAAGAAGAATCAGATTACCTTGATTGGTGGAATACTAATTTCCGTCGCATTTATTACTAAATGGACCACAGGTAATATAGATGTTTTTCACTGGGCACTGGTAATTGCATCGGTAATAGGAGTATTACCGATACTTATTCAAGCATATCAAGCTCTAAAAGTAAAGGTAGTAAGTATTGATGTATTAGTTACAATCGCCGTTTTGGGTGCCTTTTTCATAAAGAACTTCGAGGAATCTGCTATTGTTACATTCTTGTTCTTATTTGGTGCTTTCTTGGAACAAAGAACACTTAACCAGACCCGTTCTGCTATTAAGGAGCTGACAGAGATGGCTCCTGAAAGTGCATTAAAGCAGATGGAAAATGGTGAGTTTGAGGAAGTAGAAGTAGATGATGTAGATGAAGGAGATATTCTTCTTGTAAAAACTGGAGCAAAGGTTCCTGTTGATGGCACAGTAATATCTGGTGAAGGTCATATAAATGAAGCAAGTATTACAGGCGAATCCCTCCCAGTTGGCAAAGAAAAGGATTCCAAGGTATTTGCAGGAACTATCCTAGAAAATGGTACCATACAGATAATTGCAGACCGTGTGGGAGAGGATACAACATTTGGTAAGATTATCGAACTTGTGGAAGAAGCACAAGATTCAAAATCAGAGGCAGAACGTTTTATTGATAGATTTTCAAAATATTATACACCAGCAGTTTTGGTATTATCCTTTATAGTTTGGTTGATATCGAAAGACATAGAACTTGCAATTACAATTCTAGTTCTTGGTTGCCCTGGAGCCTTGGTTATTGGGGTACCGGTATCAAATGTTGCAGGTATTGGGAATGGAGCTAAGAATGGCGTACTATTAAAGGGTAGTGAAGTTATTCAGTATTTTAGTAAAGTTGATACCATTGCATTTGATAAGACTGGTACTTTAACAGAAGGTAATCCTGCTGTAGCTGAGCTAGAGTACTATACCGATAATGTAGATGAAGTATTAGGATATCTAGCAAGTATTGAACGAGAATCAGACCACCCCTTAGCAAAAGCAGTATTAAAGGAAATTGGGGAAACAAATTTTTCACCGGTAGAGAATACTGAAGTTATAAAAGGTGGAGGAATTGTGGCTAGTGTAGCTGGTCATAGAGTGGCAGTTGGTAATGTTGCCTTAATGGAAAGAGAAAATGTTAACTTAGATAAAAAGGCTAAAGAGGACATAAACCGGTTTGAGAAAAGTGGAAGTTCCCTAGTATTAACATCTGTTGATGGAAAGCTACAAGTACTCATGGGAGTTCGTGACCAAATTCGTCTAGGAGTAAAGGAAGATCTTAGGAGGCTTAAGAAATTAGGTGTAAAGAACTTAGTTATGCTTTCTGGTGACAATCAGGGAACAGTTGATGTTGTTAGTGGTGAGTTAGGATTAACAAAAGCCTATGGTAATATGCTACCCGAAGATAAATCTGCATATATTAAGAAGTTAAAAGAAGAGGGGTCTATAGTTGCTTTTGTTGGTGATGGAGTTAATGATAGCCCATCCCTTGCTCTGGCAGATATAGGAATTGCCATGGGAAGTGGAACCGATGTGGCCATTGAGACATCTGACCTAGTCTTAATGAACTCTGACTTTAGTCGCCTACCCCATGCTCTAGGATTAGTAAAAGCTACAGCTAGAAATATGATACAGAATATTATCATAGCAGTAGGTGTTGTCTTATTCCTCCTAGCCAGCGTATTCTTTAGCGATTGGATGAATATGTCCATTGGTATGTTAGTACACGAAGGAAGTATCTTAGTAGTAATCCTTAATGGAATGAGGTTACTTGGCTATCGCCTAAGAAGATAAAAAATGATTTATATCAAAGACTTATTAATAAAAATAGTATAAAATAGTATTATAAAAATATTGTATGAGTTATTCAAGAAGGGAGAAGATTAATATGAAATCAGCAACAATCCAATTAGAAACATTAGCATGTCCATCATGTATGCAAAAAATTGAAGGATCATTAAAGGCTTTAGATGGTATCAATCATGATACACTAAAAGTGATGTTCAATTCAAGCAAGGTAAAATTGGACTTCGAAGATGATAAGGTAAATGTTGATCAGATAGAAGATGCAATTACCAGGATGGGTTATGAGGTTATTAAGATCAAGGTAAAATAAAGCGTCCCTCACAGGGGTAAATGCAGAATAAAAACAGGGTGTATATGTTATCACTAGTATGTGACTGAACATATACACCCTGTTTTTATAGTGTAAACCTCAATAATTTTTTATAGTAATCAATATTACATGAATATATTAAGGATTAAGAGTTCCACAAATCCAATAGCCCAAGCAATGGTTGTAGTTACTGACCATACACGGATCTGTTCTTTAGTTTCTGTGATACCACTTAGTCTGTTTACTACCCAGTAGAAACTATCATTAAAGTATGAGAAGAATAAGGAACCAATACATGCTGCAAATGCACCTAGAAGCATATTACCGCCTGCAGCTTCAACGA
>JAAYNY010000110.1 GCA_012520635.1 Clostridiales bacterium
ATCATACTCATAAGTATTGTAAGTTCCTTTAACTTCTGCAAGTGTACCTACTTCAAAGATAGAAACCTTACCATCATAGATATAAGCACCTGTGGATTCAGTTTCAAAAGAAACTCTGTCAGCTAATTTACCACCGAAATCAGCGTCAGTACCATCAGTAATGTCTACATCTTCAGCATTGTATAAAGTGAACTCGATTTCTTTTTCTTCACCACCAACATAAGTAGCTACAACACTCTTAGTATCGATTGTCATTTTTACTACGTCTTTATAGTTAGTAGTAGCAGCTTTAAAGGTTTTGTTTTCCATATCAGGATATTCAACAGAGTAGTTTGCACCCTTATTGAATTCACCATATAACTCAACTGTAGCTACTTTTGAAGTTTCCTTATCTAAGGAAATGGATTTTACATATTGCTCAGTTTTAGCTGTACCAATAAGAAGGAATACTTTAAGGTTTTCCTTAACTTCAGCTTCATCCATAGCAGCGTTAAATGTTACGTTAACTTTAGTTAAGTCAACCTGCTTAACACCTTCCATAGAACCAGCAACAACTACTGTAGTAGTGTCGTCAGCTAATACATAGTCAGCGTATTTAACAGAATCTTCTAACCAAGAATTGTATTTAGCTTTGGACTGGAATGAACGAGCAGTAACCTTGAACTCACCAGCTTCTGTAGCTTTGAATACACCCTTGTCATCGATAGTAGCACCTGTTGCAGGCTCTACTGTCCATCTAGTAACAGAACCAGAACCTTTAGTCTTACCAGCTTCTGTTACATAAGATCTGTTATAGTCATGCTCTTCACCAACTGCTAAAGTATCAACAGGGTTAGAGATTTTAACAGTTTCGATGTTATCTCTTACAGTTACTTTAGCTGTAAGTTGATAAAGTTCTTCACCATCAGCATCAGTAATAGTTAAAACAATTTTGGTAGTACCTGCAGCCTTTGCAGTTGTAACACCATTTTTTGCGTTAACTGTAGCAACTTTTTCGTTTGTTGACTCCCAGTTATACTTCCAACCTTTTTTCTTGTTATTAACGTTGAAATTGAACTCGTTTTGTCCATTTTCTGTTCTACCAAGGTGTAAATACTTACTCTTAGAGTTAAGAGTAGGAGCCTTAGCAGCGAACGCTCCAGCAGCAGGTGCAAAGATTGATAGAACCATTGCAAGTGCTAGAACGAAAGACAACTTCTTAAAGAATCTCGTCTTCATATTCTTACTTCCTCCTTAAAATATATGGTTTAGTATTATATTATTCTGCGTTCCTAACCCCATCTATAAAGTCTGCAAACCCCATAAACAAAGAAAAGGAATCGCACCCAATATAATCATTCCAACAACAAGATGATTATAACAACAAAGGAAAAAAAGGTCAAGTCTTTTTATCTCTGTTTCTGGTAATTGAACCAAAATTAACCACTCTTCCTGTTTGTTTGAAATTCTTGTTAAATGACTATATTGTAGCCAAATTTTGTAGGGACAACCCCTTACTCCTTACATCCCCCTTATAAATCTATCCATAATAGCAGGTTTTAATAGGATGTGACTTCATCTGCTTGAACGGATAATCCATAAGGTTTCTGTCTCAATGTTTTGACTATGCTTATATAATGCACCTTGTATGTGTCAATTTTATGTCATGGCTTTGTCATAATTAGATTATTTTTAAAATTTCCTCCACTTGAGCCCTCATTTTGTCTGTTTCACAAACCTTTTTATGCCTAACCTGGGCAGAATGTATTTCCTCCATGGCACTGGGTATGGTAACTCCGGAAATCTCTCTTAGGATTTTGGCCTGCTCATAATCATCCTCAGGTATATCTTTCTTACCTATGGCATCTAAGACGCTTTCGGCGAATTTATAAGGGCTGGCCGTTGACACAATCACCGTCTTTAGATTATCTTCATTTTCTTGAAGATACTTTTCACATACACTAACTGCTACTGCTGTATGGGTATCAATAACATATCCTGTATCATTATATACTTTATTAATAGCTTCTTTAGTTTCTTTTATGTCAGCATATCCTCCGACAAAACTCTTAAGATTATCCCTCATATCAGGCGTGATCTCATATCTTCCACTTGTTCTTAAAGAGTTCATAAGCTCTGTAGTCTTATCTGTGTCATTACCTGCTATATGATATATCAATCTCTCTAAGTTACTAGATATCAATATATCCATTGAGGGAGATATGGTCAGTATGAATTCTCGGTTTCGATCATATACTCCTGTTTGGAAGAAGTCAAAGAGTACCTTATTATCATTGGATGCACATATAAGCTTTCCAATAGGAAGTCCCATTTCCTTAGCATAGTATGCTGCTAGTATATTCCCAAAGTTACCTGTGGGAACCACAAAGTTAATCTTCTCTCCCTTAGAAATCTCCTTCCTTCTATATAATTCAACATATGAATGTACATAGTAAACTATCTGAGGAAGAAGCCTTCCTATATTGATTGAGTTGGCAGATGAAAATCTATATCCTGCCTTCTTCATCTTCTCCTGTAAGTCAAGGTCACTAAATATAGTCTTAACTCCTGTCTGTGCATCATCAAAATTACCGTGAATTCCAATCACATAGGTGTTGTCACCTTTTTGAGTTACCATCTGCTTTTCCTGAACACTGCTAACCCCGTCCTTGGGATAAAAGACTATGATCTTGGTTCCTTCTACATCAGCAAATCCTGCCAAGGCCGCCTTGCCCGTATCCCCTGAGGTAGCTGTTAGAATTACTATCTCATCTGTAATATTATTCTTCTTCGCTGCTTTTGTTAGCAGATGAGGGAGAATAGATAAGGCCATGTCTTTAAATGCTATAGTAGCTCCATGGAATAGTTCCAAGTAATTCAGATTACCGATTTTTTTCAAAGGTGCTATGTCTGGTGTGTCAAATTTTTCGTCATAAGCCTTACTGATACAATCTTTTAATTCTTCTTCACTATAATCTGTTAGATATAATTTGAGAACCTCATAAGCCAACTCACGATAGTTCATAGTCGCAAGTTCTTCTATGGGTCTGGCAAGTTTTGGAAAACTTGTTGGTACAAATAATCCTCCATCTGGAGATAGCCCCTGGAGAATTGCTTGTGATGCGGTTACATGTTTACTACTTTCTCTTGTACTGTGATACATTAGGTTCATAATCGCCTATTCCCCTTTATTCAATATGATTATTATAGAGTTCAGGACGCTACTTACAATAGGTTTGTACATGGTTTTACTTACCTATTTAACAATAAAATCCGCCCGTTAGGGCGGATTATATCATATCTAATTAATATATTCCAGTATTCTCTTAATTTTTATTTATAAAATTCATGACCACCATGTTTGAAGAGCCAATCTAGATTCTGATCAAACCATTTGCTACTACTTTTTTTTGCTCGTCTTCTTGCCATGAAATATAAAGCTCCCTGGGAATAATCTTCACCATCTAAGGCTCTTTGAACAGCTTCTTTGGTTTCCTTAGTAACTTTAACCTTCCAATATCTTTTATCTGAGATAGGCGAGAACTGATACACTTTTCCGTCCTTCTGGAATATCACTTCCTCTATGGTGTCCGGGAACTCCTTAGCCTCGATACGGTTAAGGATAACATTTGCAACCAAGATCTTCCCTTTAATATCTTCACCGGTTGCTTCTGCCTCAACAATTCGCTCAAGCATCTCTATCTCTTCCTTGCTAGGAGAAATTACGGCTTCTGTTGATTCTAATGACATGGTATCTATAGAAAAGCTTGAAATTGTCTTTTCATCTAATTTCTCATCTTCTGCAAATACTTTAGAATTCTCCATATGGTCTAACATGTTGATAT
This sequence comes from Clostridiales bacterium, assembly GCA_012520635.1. Classification (GTDB taxonomy): domain Bacteria; phylum Bacillota; class Clostridia; order Lachnospirales; family Lachnospiraceae; genus Mobilitalea. The sequence continues at coordinate 3,825 of JAAYNY010000110.1, forward strand.
ATTCTTCCTGATTCATGGCGAATCCCATCAACCAATAAGTATCATCAGACACTTCTCCATCTACTAGCTGCTTGTTTTTTATATATCCCTGATTATATTTTTCAATGTACTCTTCTTGTGCTTCAAGTATAGACATTGCAGTATAGTCCTCTTTGATGTCGTCTTTCTTATTATTGATATTTCTTATTTTGTTTACTTCAACAGAATTATTCAAACCGTCTGCCTTGGATGTAATATTATAAAAAGTATCAGATCCAATAACAAGCAGTATAACTGAAAGAGCATACGCCACAATAACCATATAAATTCCATTATTGCTTTCACGTAACCTTTTCTTTTGAAGAAACTTATTTATAAATGTCATAATAAACCTCTCTTCTTTTATCCTATAACTTTGTTATTTTGCATTTACCATTTTTTGGATTTCTTGGTAATGCTATCCTGCATTATATGGCTCATAAATTTTAGTGTCAAGCAGATAACTTAAATTTCGTAAGATACATCTATAAGCAATTGGTGTTTTTTGGTAATAATCGTTATAAATACTAGGAAATTTTTGCTGATACAAAGTTATTTTGTTAAAAATGTACATGCATTTTTTAACAATTTGTTAAAAATGTATGTATATTTTATTCAAGATGTAGGAAATATATTCATATTCTACTAACATAGAATGGATTTTTGTGAATTTAACCTATAAGATTTAAGATGGAAATTTAATTGATTTCAATTCTTTTACTATAAAATTCTAATGATTACATTTTTAAGTGGCCATAAATTATTGCACATTTGTTAAAAATCTGTTATATTTTGTATACAAATATATTTTTGGAGGAAATTCATGTTACCAGGAGTATTTAAAGCCAAAAAGAAAAACGGTGAAATATATTATAGATCTTCTATTACATATCTTAATAAACATATAAGTCTTGGAAGCTATAAGACCGAAGAAGAAGCCCATGAGACATATATGCTTGCAAAAGATATTCTTAATAATACTGACAAATGGAATATTGACAATTATCCAGCTTCATGCTTGCTATCATTTCATAAATGGGTTGTCTTAATTAATGTAAGGGATAATGGTATTTACTTTAGAAATCCTATTTATCTTAAACCCCGTTACTTCCTATATTATATAGACGCAGACACTGCTCTAAAATTAGATATTGATGATTTATTCTACTATGCCAAATATAAGATTTCTAAAAGAGGTGGTCACCTTTATACTTCAGAATACGGTATGCAAGTTAACTTTCTCTCTCGCTATGGTATTAAGAACTATGCTATATCTGGTAGAGACTATATCTTTATAAATGGTGATCATATGGATTTTCGTTACTCTAACATTGAGATTGTCAATAGATATTACGGTGTAGCAAAATTCCTCAAAAACGACAAAGCTTTCTATCAAGCAAAGATTAATGTAAATGGTGATTATATAATAGGAAGATACAATTCTGAAGAAGAGGCAGCCATAGCTTATAATAAAGCTTCTGACATACTTAAAGACAAGGGTTTTAAGAAGAATTATCCTAAGAATTATATAGAAGGAATAGATGAAATCACCTATGCTGCCATATATCAGAGACTTAGAATTTCTAAGAAACTTAGAGAAATAATCGTCTGAAATATTCCAAACATATTAACAATATTTTAAATTTTCAATAATTACTACCATAACTTGAATTTTGTGTTATAATAGCATTATATTTTTCTTCTTCCGTTTTCATAGTTTAGCAAATGAAAGTCGCAGGTTACTTAAATAGGTGCTTCAGTACACTCGGAATGTACTGACCTTAATAAGTTTCCGCGACTAAATTTGTTTTTAGGCTTAATTAATATTTATTGCATTCATATTATCTTTTAATTCTACAGTAAAGACTGTTCCTTCTTTAGAACTTTCTGCCTTTATCATTCCCTCGTGTAACAATATAATACTTTGAGCAATTGCAAGACCAAGGCCACTTCCCCCTGTCTCACTAGACCTTGAAGACTCTACTCTATAAAATCTTGTAAATATTCTATCAAGGTCTTTCTTTGGGATAAGCTCACCGAAGCTAATTATATTTACAGTAATGATCCCATCATCTTTACTAAGTGTGATTTCTATCTGCTTTCCATCTTTACCGTATTTTATGGCATTGCTAATCAGATTGGCAAAGGCTCTGGCAAGAAGTCCACCATCGGCCATGATAACTACACTATTAAAGCTTGTTTCAAATCTGTATTCTATATTATTGTCCTTAAAGCTTGGATAGAATTCATCTAGTAACTGGTCTATCAGTTTTACCATATCCACCTCATCGTATACAGCTTTTACCTCACCGAAATTGAACTTAGTATAGGTGAAGAGGTCTTCTATCAGCTTTTCCAAGCGTTTTGATTTATTATAAGCAATTTCTACGTAATTTCTTCTTACTTCTTCAGCCAGCGGCTTTGTTGATACTAGATCCAGATATCCAATAATGGAAGTTAGTGGGGTTCTAAGATCGTGAGCCACACTGGTTATCAGTTCATTCTTGGCATATTCATTACGTCTTTCATTTTCCATAATCTCTTTTATATCATCTGCCATCTGATTTATCTTATCGGCTATTAGAGAGAATTCATCCTTATTCTCTATAATGATTTTACTATCAAAGTTACCTTGGGATATCTCACTTATGCCTTCAGATATTTGCCTAATATATATAACAAACTTTTTTGTAAGAAGTAGAAAACAACTTATAAATACTATTATACCTATGGTTAAATTTATCATAAAGGCTAGTACTGCTTTAGTACCATTTAGATTCCAAAATCCTATATCCAGCACCAAATACATGCCAATATTTATAACAGACAAGGAAAGCAAGGTATAGATCAGGCTTAAGAGGCTATATAGTACAATCTCAAATCTAAAACTTTTAAACACACTATTCTTCAATCTTATAACCTACTCCCCATACGGTTTTAATTATCTGTGCATTTCTAGAATCCATCTCAATTTTTTCCCTGATCCTACGAATATGCACCATAACCGTGTTGTTTGCATCATACATTTTCTCGTTCCATACCCGTTCAAATATCTCGTCAGTTGAAAACACCCTTCCAACATTACTAGCTAGAAGGTATAATATATCAAACTCAATAGGCGTTAGCTTTACATCTTTACCGTATGCATTTACCATGTGAGTATCCTTATTAATTGTTAAATGTGCAAGAACAATTTCTTTATCTTGCTTACCTTTTGGGGAATTTGGATTAAGCTTGGTATATCTTCTAAGCTGGGACTTTACCCTCGCTGTAAGTTCTAATGGATTAAAAGGTTTGGTTACATAATCATCTGCTCCTGTACCAAGGCCTATAATTTTATCCAGATCTGCCGACCTTGCACTTAACATGATAATTGGTACTGTACTGGTCTTCCTAATCTTACTGCAAAGTGTTAGGCCGTCCATACCAGGCATCATTATGTCAAGAATTATCAACTTTATGTCCTTTTCTTCAAGAACAGACAATCCTTCCTTGGCACTGTTTGCTTTAAATACATGATACCCTTCGCTGACAAGATGTATCTCCACTAAATCTGCAATATCTTTGTCATCATCTATTACAAGAACATTTGCCTTTTCCACGTCTATTACCATACCTTTCTCATTTACTTTTTTCTTCTACCGTGTTAGAATACCTAATGTGAGTAGCACAGATGGTCGCACCGTTTACGGTGAGGAAAGTCCGGGCTTCATAGGGCAGGGTGCCGGATAACACCCGGTGGAGGCGACTCCCAGGCTAGTGCAACAGAAATAAACCGCCATCGCAAACTTTGCGTTGGTAAGGATGGAAAGGCGGTGTAAGAGACCACCGCCCTTGCGGTAACGTAAGGGGCATATGTAAACCCCACCCGAAGCAAAGCCTAATAGAAAGCAATACGGTTGCCCGCCGTGCTTTCGGGTTGGCTGCGTAGTATCAGCGAAAGCGGATACTAGAGCCGTATGGTAACATACGGTCTAGATAGATGACCATCCAAGACAGAACCCGGCTTATCGTGCTACTCATACTTAAAATACACTTCCCCCTATAAATTCTTTTAATATAGAATTCTTAGGAACCACATCGCTTGGTGCTCCTATAAAATAATCTAAGAATTTTAATAATCTCTTTGCCTCTAAATATTCTTGACTATTTCTATCTACTCCAAACAACACAGGTTCAGCATAAGTTTTAAGAACTGCTAGCTCATATACCATAGCTGAATTAAACATTATATCTGCATCCTCTTGGAATGGGAATATATTCTCCTCTTCCCCTCTTCTTACAGATGGCCACATAGCAATGGTATCTTGTGCAGAGGCCCCTCTTGTTCTTGCATCCCTAACCATTCTTCTAAGAAGTCTTCCATCAGTAGTTGGGATTCTATTATGTTCATCTATATTTAACTGTGTAAGTGCACTGATATATATCTTATACTTACTTTCTCTTGGAAGAGAATGTGACAAGGCATCATTTAGACAATGAATTCCTTCTATAATAAGAATTCCGTCCTTACCTATACTTACTGGATTCCCCTTATACTCTCTCTTACCTGTGATAAAATTATAAACTGGTAGATCCACCGCCTTACCATTCATAAGGTCTGTCATATCCTTATTAAACTGTGCCAGATCTATTGCATTCAGACTCTCAAAATTAGGGTTGCCATACTCATCCATTGGTGTCATATCCCTATTTACAAAATAGTTGTCAACAGCAATTGGATATGGCTTTAGTCCATGGGTTTTAAGTTGTACAGATAGTCTATGGGAAAATGTGGTCTTCCCAGATGAAGAAGGACCTGCTATCATTATGAACTTTTTGTCCTTTTCCTGCTTTATAGCTTCTGCAATTTCATTTATCTTCTTTTCTTGAAGAGCTTCCTGTACTAGAACAAGCTCATTAAGCTTACCCTGTGATATAATATCATTAAGAGCTCCTACATTTTCAATCTCTAACATCTTATACCACTTGTTAGACTCCATTAAAGTTGTAAATAACTTTTTCTGAGGACGAAATGGTTCTACAATTGTAGGCTTATTCATTCTTGGTAGTATCAAGATAAAACCATCCTCGTAAAGTGACAAATCAAAGTATTTTAACATGCCTGTACTTGGTGGCATATATCCATAGTAATAATCCTCGAATCCATCAAGGTTATATATATTGGCTCTAGATACACGGCGATATTTGAACAACTTTTCTTTATCGTACATCTTATAATTAGCAAAAAGCTCAATTGCATCATCTGTTCCAATACTTCTCTTAGCAAAAGGAACATCCTTTTTCACTAATTCTTTCATTCGAGACTTTACAGCTTCAAGTCGCTCACTTGTTAGATCAAGCTCACCTTCATAATCGCAGTACAGTGCATTTCCTAAGGAATACTCTACAGTAACTTTCTTTACATTTTCATTACCAAACTCTGCATAAAAAGCTTTCAGTAACATGAGAATCATTCCTCTGGTGTAGGTCTTGTGTCCAGAGTCATCTCCTGTGGTAACAAACTTAACTGTGCAGTCTTTTTCTACTTTCTTAAACAATTCTCGAAGCTTACCATTTTCCAGGACTAGGATAATGTCATTTTCATAATCTTTCTGATACTCCAAAGCTATATCCAAAAATCTAGTATTAATAGGATATTCTTTTACTTCACCAGCAATTGTTACCTTTACAGTTTGATTATTCACTATTTCTCCTCCTTATAATATCCTATGGCTTGATCAATCAGCCGGATAAGTTCATTTATTTCTGCCTGTCTTTGGATGGATTGCCTAGTCGGATGACTAACTAGTTCTTCATAAATATTTTTATAAAGATGTTTTTCTGTCTGTAGCTGTTCCAATAAGACAGGATTTTTTTCCTCTAGAAGAAGTCTACCAAAATGTATATGTTCAGGTTTAGTAAGTTGCAACCTTTTATCATCCCCATATGATGGGTCTGTTTTAACCTTCATCATAACATAATATTTACCATCTTCCTTTAGCATATTCTCTTCTACAATCTTAAATCCCCATTCTTTTAAATTCTCACGAACAAAATAAATATCTGACTGGGGTTGCAATACTAATTCCTTAGCTGCACAGACTACATCCATACGACTTGCTAGAATCTGGGTCACCAGTCGTCCTCCCATACCAGCAATTAGTATAGTATCAGCCTCCCCAACTTGAAGTTTCTCCAAGCCGTCGGATTTTCTAATGGAGACTTTATCTTCCACCCCATACTTTCTTGTGTTTTCCAATGCCCTATCTAGTGGTCCCTGATTAATATCCATTGCCACTACATAAGGTGATATTAAGTTCTTTAGCAGATAAATAGTTACATATGCATGATCACAACCAATATCCGCCACCCTGCTGCCTTGTGTTACCATACATGCCACTGTCTCTAGTCTTTTTGAAAGCTGCATTTTTTCATCTCCACACACATTTTCTGCTATTTTATCATATAATGAGAGCTTTTTCCATAGTACAATGTTGGTGTCAGGTACACTTTACATAGAGTTCACAATTTTGACACAGGTACCTGACACCATAAAGAGAATACTAAAAAA
>JAAYNY010000111.1 GCA_012520635.1 Clostridiales bacterium
AGGTCTACAATCTGCTGCTTGAATTCTGGTGTATAGGATTTTTGTTTTTTTGCCATGATTGAACACTCCTTTGTTATATTATAGAATGTTCAACTTTCCGTGTCCATAGTTATATACTAACACCAATCTATACATTTTGTTACTAGAAAACAATTAGAAGATGTGCTGGATCAGAAACAATTAGAAGTAGAAGATAATTTTACTTTTGTAAGAGTGGATGAATTATTAAGAAAAGAATTGATTCAAAGCTCTTCCGGAACTACAGGGTTTTCTAAGATGGCATACCGAACACAGAAAAACATATTATATGATGCTGATAATATTGTGAATACATTGCACTACGATAGCGAAGATATTATATATTGCTCTGTGCCAATGTGCCATGGATATGGTCTCACAATGGGAGTGATTGCACCAATTTTATGTGGGGCAACAATTATTATCAGCAGAATGTTTAGATGTAATCATTTTTTGGGACAATATGATACTTTGAAACCTACCATATTTTTGGGGATTCCGGAAATGTATCAAGAAATGAATGAAAACTTAGTTGGTAGAGAATTTGATTTCAAGTATTGTAAATGGTTTTTCTGTTCTGGCTCTTCTATGAATAGAGAGATTGGTGAAGCATTTTATAAGGTTTCCCATCGATGGATTAGTCAAGTATACGGAATGATGGAAGTTAGTACGATTTGTGTGAATCAAAATCCTTCCAGTGAAAATATTGAAAGTGTTGGACAAGCAGTGGATCGAGTTCAAGTGAAAGTAGATCGATTTTTTGATAACAAAGAACCTTCTATCCTTGTAAAAAGTGAGACGATATCCACAGAGTATATTGAAGATGGTAAAGATACTCAAATACCTCTCCATGATGGATGGTTTAACACAAAAGACATGGGATATATTAACGAGTACAATGAAGTGTTTGTTAAAGGAAGAGTAGGTGAAAAATAATGAGATGTAAGGTTGGACGACATTTTGAATTTGAAGCAAGTCATAGTCTCCCAGAGGAAGGGATCTATGGGAAATGCAGTAATTTACATGGCCACCGTTATGAACTTGAAGTTGAAGTAGAGGGTCAAATTCAAAAAGAAGGTTGGGTGTGTAATTTTACAGAGATAAAACAGATTGTAAATGATGCAATAATCGAGAAGTTTGACCATGCGCATCTAAATGATTTCTTTGAAATACCAACAGTTGAAAATATGGCTCGCTATATTTTTGATGAATTGTCGAAATTGTTTGGGGAAAATGAGTATGAGTTAAGTAAGATACGATTATATGAGACAAGTAAATGTTATGCAGAAATTTGTAGGTAGGTGATTGTATGAAAGATGTTCAAATTGAGATGGACGATAGAGGAGTATACTTACAGAAGGTGGGTATTAAAGAATTGGTTCGCCCAATCATCTTAAAAGGTAGAGATGGTGAGATGCATTCTGTAGCTAAAATTGGATTTAATGTATCACTTGAGAAGGAAAAACGTGCAATTCATATGAGTCGATTGATTGAGATCTTAGACCATTGGGATACAGTAATTTCATATGAATCCATACAGTCAATCTTAAATGAGATTAAAATTCGTATGGAGAGTAATCAAGCAAATTTGTTACTATCCTTTATGTACTTTTTATCAAAGACTAGTCCGGTCAGTAATAAAACAAGTTTACTTCATTATCAATGCAAGATAGATGCAAGTGATAAGGATGATTTCGTGTATCTTACGGTAGAAGTTCCAATCACATCGGTATGTCCTTGTTCAAAATCGATTAGTGATTATGGAGCACATAATCAGAGAGGTGTTGTTACGGTCACAGTTCGTACTAACGATATGTCTTCGATTGAAGATATAATACATAGAGTTGAAGCAGTTGGTTCCATGGAGCTATATTCATTGCTAAAACGTGTAGATGAAAAATATGTAACAGAAGTTGCGTATGATAATCCAAAGTTTGTTGAGGATATTGCAAGAGATGTTGCAATACAATTACAGAAGGATCAAAAGTATCAGTGGTATCAGATGGAAGTAGAAAATTATGAATCCATCCATAATCATAATGCATATGTTTGTACAGGAAGTGAATGATGAAATAAGGGGGAGATTCGAATGAGTCGAGAAGAACTACATAGTGTGGCAAAGATCAAAGAATATATTTATAATAAGTTGTCACAAGCAGGAATTAAAAGAGAAGATATCAGAGATGATTCAGAACTTATAGAAGAGCGTTTGATTTCTTCGATTGTATTAGTTCAAATAATTGCTGGTATTGAAGATATTTTAGATACTATTGTGTTAACAGATGATATAGGAATTGATGAGTTTACTACAATCCATAAGATGATGGCAGTTGTTAGTAAGTATTTATAAATTTATTGGATAAATCTTATGGAAAGTTAAGGAGGAAATTAGTGTTACATGATCTTAATGAAAGAACATCAACATTTTATCCGCAATTTGAATATTATTGTTTTAAAAACTGTTATTTGCAAATATTAGAATATTATGGTATTTATAATGCAAAGTATTTTATTGATTGTACGACAGACTGGGCATTTCGAAAAGATAGTAACAAAGGAATATTTACATTTGATACGGGGGATCCGTATTCAAGTTTTCTGCCACCATTTGATCAGCTTGTGAATAAGGTCACCTTAGATCAGAAACCAGCGGAGCAAATATGGGAGGAAAATATTAAATCAATTCGAGAAGGAATACCAGTGGTTATTGCGGTGGATATCTTTTATTTGACTTATACACCATTTTATCATAAGAAACACTCCTATCACTCGCTAATTTTATCTGGGTACGAAGATGAGCAATTTTATGTAATTGATTGGTATCCTCCTTGGTATTTTAAGGGGATGATTAGCAAAAGAGAGTTGGATGAGGCGAGAAGTTCTGCAAATGAAGGAGATGGTGTTTTAAGTGGTACACCAATTGATTACCTTTATACGACTGTATCAAGAGATGGTTTTACTGCAACAAGACGTGAGTTATTAAAAAAGGAAATTCAACTTAATCTAGATCTATACTACAATGGGGTGGCAACTTCAGAGCTGGCAAAAGGACACCTGGCAATTAGTAAAATGATTGATCTAGTGGAAGAGAGTTTTCAAATGGAAGAAAAAGAGCAAAAGCTTTTTTTTGAAACATTATATCAACAGTTATTTTTTACACCTACAAGAAAAAATCTCTTTCATTGGTACTTGGAAACAGTAGGTTCGGATTATAAAAGTTATGCATTTGAAGTTGCAGTATATGCAGCGGATAAATCGATTAAGACATGGAAAGGTTTATTGTCACTTTTGATCAAATGTAGTATGAGTAGTAGTAAAAAGAACCTTGATTTACTGATCAAACAGTGTATGGATATCTTAGAAAATGAAAAACAATTTTACTATGCATTATATGAGTTAAATAGAAGTATTACATAATCAAACAAGAAGGAAGTGCTTATAATGGAGAATGAAATTAAAGAGAAAATCCGTAGTTTTATAATAAGAGTCACTAGAAAACAAGAAATTACAGATGATGAAGATATTTTCCAAGGTGGTATTGTAAATTCTCTATTAACCCTACAGTTGATTTTATTTATTGAGAAAAACTTTGATATTAGTGTAGAAAACGAAGAGATGGATATTGAGAATTTTAAAACAATCAACAGAATTGAGGAGTTTATTTCAAAAAAGAAAAATAGCTAGTAGCAAGCTGAAGTGGGGTGTATGTACAATGAGTTTTGTAGAACAGGAGTTAATGAGATTCATTAATGAAATAATTGTACCAAATGTAGATACCTATGAGTTGCAAGAAGCTATCCCACTGGATGTAATTCGTGCTATGGGAGATAGGGGTTTATTATGTCCTCTAATACCAAAGAATTATGGAGGAGTAGAATACGATTTACAAACAATTGGTAGAATCAATGAAAAGATAGGACAGGCAAGTGCATCAGTTAGAAGTGTTTTAACAGTTCAAGGAATGGTATCATTAGCAATTCTTAAGTTTGGTACAGAGGCTCAAAAGGAAAAGTGGTTACCGAAGCTTGTAAGTGGAAAGGTAGTGGGCGGTTTTGCATTAGCAGAAGAAGAAGCGGGATGTGACTCAAGCAATTTATCTACTACATATACAGAAGTTGATGAAGAGTATGAATTAGTTGGAAAGAAAACTTGGGTAACGATGGGACAAGTAGCATCTTTATTTCTTGTGTTTGCAAGAAGTGGAGAGGAATATTCCGCTTTTCTTGTAGAAAAAGATCGTATTGGTTTACAAGTTGAAGATGTGACTGGAATGCTTGGTTTAAGAGCGTCTATGGTGGCAAATGTAACATTAGATAATGTAAGGCTGCCAAAGGAAAGCTTGCTAGGAAGATTAGGAAGTGCCCTACGATTTATTGTTCCAACTTGTCTTGATTACGGAAGATATACAGTTGCTTGTGGTTGTGTAGGATTGAGTCAGGCGTGTATCGATGTTTGTTACTCATATGTAGAGAAAAGAAAACAATTTGGTACAAAACTCAAAGATTTCCAGATGATTCAGAGAATGCTTGCTAAGATGGTCACTCAAACAAAAGCAAGCAGATTATTGTGTCAGAATGCAGCAAAGTTAAAAGAAGAGGAAGACTTTGGTGCTATTACAGATACATGTGTGGCCAAATATTATGCTTCAACCTCTGTAAATGAAGTTGCATCTATGGCAGTACAAATACTTGGAGCCAATGGTTGTTTAAATGAACATCCAGTAGAACGATATTTTCGAGATGCAAAATTATTTGAGATTATTGAAGGATCTACTCAGATTCTTGAGATTATGATTGCTAATAATTATCTTGGGTAACAGGATGTGTGATGAGATGATAGATGAAAATAAAAATAAATCATGGTTGACGATGTTTCATACAACCGTAAAAGAGAATGGTAATCTGATTGCGGTGATTTGTGGTGAACAAAAGATCACTTATCATGAGTTGGATAAAAAAAGTTCAAGGATAGCGCAATCATTAATAAAATTAGGAATTCAAAAAAATGATATTGTTGGTATTTTGATGAACCGTTCCATTGATTTAATAGCCAGTATCCTTGGTATCGTAAAGGCAGGTGCAACTTTGTTGCCGCTAGATACGACATATCCCCAGAAACGTATTCGATATATTCTAAGGGATAGTAAGTGTCGTTTCCTATTTGTGAAGAAATCAGAAAGTGAAGAGATAGAATTTGATGGAACAACAATAGGTCTGGAAGATGTAATACAAGGTGAAACAGATGAGATGGGATATGATGTGGATCTTAATTCTATTTTGTATATTCTATATACTTCAGGCTCTACTGGTAACCCAAAAGGGGTTATGATTAGTAATTTAGCATTCGAAAGTTTTATAAAAGGAATTACAAGTAATATAGATTTTATGAAATATCAAAAGGCACTTGCGGTAACAACCATTTCATTTGATATTGCATTCTTGGAGTTACTTGTTCCTTTAACAAGGCAAATGACAGTAGTATTAGCGGATACCAGAGTGGCAAGTAATCCCAGGCTATTAATAAATTACATAAAAACACAGGAAGTCGATATAATTCAGATGACACCAACACGTATGATGTTATTGTTAGAGTGTGTTGGCAACCAGGATTGGTTAAGGAGTGTCACTACAATATTAATTGGAGGAGAAAGTTTTTCACAAAAACTGTTAGAACTTTTGCAAAAGAGAAAGAATACTAGAATTTTTAATCTATATGGACCAACGGAAGCAACAATTTGGGTGAGTGCAGGTGACTTAACGAACGAATCTACAATTCATATTGGAAGACCATTTTGTGATGTACAAATTTACATTGTAGATGAACAGGGAAATGTTGTACCAGATGGTGAAATCGGAGAAATCTATATTGCAGGAAATCAATTAAGTAGTGGCTATGTAAATCAATTGGAGTTAACAAAGAGGAATTTTATACAAAGTGGTTGGGACCAAAAGTTGCTTTTATATAGAACAGGTGATTTAGGAGTAGTCTTACCAGATGGTACTATTATTTGTAAAGGTAGATTGGATGAGCAAGTAAAAGTAAGAGGTTATCGAATAGAACTGAACGAAGTCATCCAAACATTGATGAAATACCCTGAAATAAAAAATGCTACAGTACTTGCTTTGGATGGTAAAAATGATACTAAATATCTAATAGCTTATTATGTAGCAGATAAAAAATTGGCAGATGAAAAGATTCGTGCTTTTCTAGGCAATTATCTTCCGTTTTATATGATCCCAGAGAGATTTATTTTTATGAGTCGATTACCAGAGACATTAAATCAAAAAATTGATAAGAAAGGATTGATGGAAGTTTTGAAAGAAGAGTAATCTATGGACTTACGCAATAGTATTCTAGAAATTAAAAAATGGAGAGAAAGCAAATGACATTAAAGAAGAAAGTATATCATATATTGGATGCAATCCTTATTTGCGGTCGAGTTGCTCCTATTGAGACTGGTTTGATGATTCTAAATGTAATTATACATTCGGCATTACCCTATTTTTTAGTACGTTGTAGTACAAAGTTTATTAATGCAGTACTGAATTATTATAAAGAACAAGATAACTTACAATCTATCATAAATACAATTGTACAATTATCAATCGTATTTTTCTTAATGTTCTTTTATTCAGTAATAATACGTATGTTAAGTGAACGAATCGCAATACAGTTGAGAAATAAGGTTAACTTGGAGATTATTGATAAGTGTAGTCGTTTAAAATACGAGTATATTGAGACTGGAGAAACATGTGATTTAATCAATCGAATTTTAAGATATCCTGGTTTGGATGTGATACAGAATGCATTTTTACACATTATGTCTGGTGTGGAGATAATTGTAAATATACTAATTGTCGGATTGTTGTTATTAAAGCAAGTATGGTGGGCTATACCGGTTATTTTAATAAGTATTCTTCCTCTCTTGATAACATCTTATTATAGTAGTGTTGAGGCTTATAAAGTATTACGTTGGAATACTGAAATAGCTCGAAAATCAAATTATATAGAGTTTGATATATTACGAGGAAGAGACCTTGCAATGGAGCGAAATTTATTCGGGTATGCAAAACATTTTAATAATAAATTTGAAGAATTTTTTCGTAAAACCATGAAGATGGAGAAAGAAGTTAGAGTAAAGTGGTTTATTCGAATGAAACTTTCTTCCATTCTTGTCACTGGTGTAATTATTAGTGTTGCCTTGGTCTTGTGTGGAAGTTTAAAAGCTGGAGCAATTACTATGGGATTTTTTATCTCCGTAGTTGAATCACTGTTCAGACTAGAAAATTTATTAGTGAATCAAGTGCAAAATTTAATTTCAGAGCTCGTGCAAGATAATGAGTATTTTAAAGATTTAACGGAATTTGCAGCATTATCAGAAGATGATAGTGAGGGAACTTATTGTCCAGAACAGGAAGGAATTCACACAATTGAATTTAAGAATGTTTATTTTAAATATCCTGGAACGAGCAATTATATTCTGAAAGGGCTTTCTTTTCGTATGGAAGAGGGAAAGCACTATGCTATTGTAGGTAAAAATGGTTCGGGAAAAACAACAATTACCAAGCTGTTATTACGTTTGTACACTATTGATCAAGGTGAAATCTTAATCAATGGTAAAAACATTTATGACTATAGTATTGAAAAAGTACACTCCCTCTTTTCAGTGGTATATCAAGATTTTACAAGGTATGCCATTACCGTAAAAGATAATGTTGGTATTGGTGATTTAAAGAATATAGAGGATATGAAACGAATTAAGGAAGTCACAGAGTCAGTTGGTTTAAAAGATGTGATAGATAGTTTACCACAAGGTTATGAAACACCATTAGGTAAGGTGTTGCAGGAAGGTGTTGACTTGTCTGGTGGACAATGGCAAAGAGTTGCACTAGCACGAACATTAATGAAAAGGAATACGGTAAAGATATTGGATGAGCCAACAGCTGCATTAGATCCGATTCAAGAAAGTAATTTATATAAAAATTATGGTAATATCGTAAAACATGCAACTACTATTTTTATCTCTCATCGATTGGGTTCTACAAAACTAGCAGATAAAATTATATTAATTGATGATGGTAAGGTATTAAGTTGTGGTAGTCATGAGCAACTGATGAAGGAAAACGGATTATATAAAGAAATGTTTTGTATGCAGAAGGAGTGGTATGATGAAGCATAAAACTTTACCATTTTATAAAGTGTTATTTCGTACAATTAAATATGGCTATTCCAGGCTACCGCTGTACTTTGTGTTATTTATCCTGGTATGTTTTGCATTAGCTTCTGTTAACTTTATATCTATTAATGTGGTACAGGATTTATTTGATACAATAGCCAATGTTTTCACCACTAACGAATGGGGAAAGGTGGCATCTAGTATTGTTTTTGCAGGTATTGTATTCGTAATATATAACATTATAGTCGGACTTCATGACTTGTTTAAATGGTCTTATTTTATGGTTTTTATGAGTAAGATTTTAAAAGATATGAATGCAAAAGCAGGTAGATTATCTTTAATTAATTTTGAATCTGTTGAATTATATGACAAAATCAATTTGGCAAAAGGTGGGGTTCGTTATGCTTTAAACTCAACGATTGATTTAATCAATGGAACCATCTATTATAGTTTGTTTTTCATTAGTATTTTAATTCATTTTATGTCCATTCAACCGATCTTTGTATTAATTTGTGTTCTATGTTTTGTTCCTCAAGTGATATCCCAGATGGTAAAAGGATCAAAACTTTATCAGATGCAAGAAAAAGTAGTAACAGCACAAAGAGAGAGTGAGTATTTTCGTAGTTGTCTTACAGAGAGAGATTTTTATAAAGAAACAAAGACATTAGATGCGAGAGATTATTTTAAGAAGAACTATTTAAGTAAGTTGCAGATATTTAACCGAGAAAAATGGTTGACTGAATTAAAGATTGGTTCTATCGATTCTGTTCTAACATTGATTACACTAGCTGGATATATAGGTTCCTTTGTTTTGTTGGCGTATTATCTAATGAATGGTCAGATTTCACTTGGAGAATTTTCAGGAATTTTCTATGCATTAAATCGTCTCATGGATTGTACTAAAGAAATGGTTTCTATCTATGGAAGCATCTATCAAAATGCAAGTCTAGCAGGTAAATTGTATGACTTTTTAGAGCTTCCAGAAGACGCTGGTGTAGATAAACAAATTAAAGCAATAAATAGTATTACATTAGAAAATGTTTCATTTGGCTATCCATATAAAGAGAAAAATGCACTAGAAAATATAAATCTACATATAAAGCCGGGTGAACATATTGCTTTGGTAGGTTTAAATGGTTCTGGAAAGACTACATTAATTAAATTGATTCTCGGTTTGTTCACACCAACAAAAGGAAGGGTCCTATATGGAGAAGAGGACATTAATAAAATTAATAAACCTAATATATTTAATAAATCTTCAGCAGTCTTCCAGAACTTTGGAAAGTATAAGTTTACCTTAAAAGAAAATATTATGTTAAGTGAAATTGAGAAAGAGGAAGAGGACGATAGGATTAAGGACAAGCTTGAATTAGTAGGTTTTGATTATAAGAGGAAAGGAATAGATAATAATCTCGATACTATGTTAAGCAAAGAGTTTAATGGAATCGACTTATCCGGAGGAGAGTGGCAAAGGCTAGCAATTGCAAGAGGTCTATATAAAACATCAGAGCTGATCGTATTAGATGAGCCTACAGCGGCAATTGATCCAATTGAGGAAGCAAATGTGTATCGACAGTTCAAGAACATTTCTACTGGAAAGACTAGTATTATCGTAACACATCGATTGGGGTCAGTGAAAGATGCAACTCGAATCATTGTATTAGATCAAGGTAAAATCATCGAAGATGGAACACACGAAGAGTTATTAGAACAAAATGGATTATATGCAACCATGTTTCATGCTCAAGCAGGTTGGTACGAAAGGTAAAGTAGGCGTTGACAACAAACCAGAAGCTGAAAGTTGCAGACATTGGTACTGGACATTAAGGTTTACAGCAAGCAGAGAAGTATTAGGATCGTGAAAGGTTTTGTAGAGAATAAGAATTCAGAAGGTGGTATGGTAGACGAATGAAAACTTATAGTATTGCATTCCCAGGACAAGGTTCTCAATATATAGGAATGGGGAAAAATCTTTATGACCATAACCAAATTGCAAAAGATGTATTTGAAGAAGCCTGTGATATCTTGCATTATGATCTATCAAAACATTGTTTTGAAGGTGATATTGATGAATTATCAAAGATGGAGTTAGTGCAACCAGCAATATTAACAACTGGGGTTGCAGCATTTCGAGTGTTTATACAGGATGCAGATATTAGGCCAAGTATTTTACTTGGTCATAGTCTTGGAGAAATCACAGCACTAGTTTGTGCAGGAGTGATCGACTTTTCAAATGCATTACAACTCGTGTTTGTACGAGAAAGATTGATGGGAGATAAATCAATTGAAAAAGGTATTATGATGGCGATTATGGGAATGGATGTGAAAGATCTTGATCACATATGCAAATCCATCTCTAAAGAACATCATACAGTTGAAGTCTCCAATATAAATTCAGCAGACCAAATCATTATATCTGGCCATAAAGAGGCTGTGGAAGAGGTTGTAAAGAGTGTGGATAAACTGGGTGGTAGAAGTATCACTATAAATACAGGAAATCCATTTCATTGTTCAATGATGAATCCGATCAAAGAGAGATTAAGAAGGGAGTTACTTAAATATCAATACCATGATTTTAACTACCCTGTACTATCCAACTTAGATGCTTGTCTGTATCAGGGTAAAGAAGAAGTGGTAGATCGTTTATCAGAACAAATTGTTTCACCTGTATGCTGGAAAGCTTCCATTGATTATCTTGTGGAAAATAATATTACAACATTAATAGAACTTAGTCCACAATCCGTACTTCGAAATCTATTAATGACAGATGACTCTGGTATTGAAGTGTATAGTTATGATGATAAATTTGATTTTGATCATATCAAGCAAATAAAGTATAGATTAACAAATGATCTAAACAGAAAGAAAGCAAATAAAGTAGAATTTATTGAGAAATGTGTTGCAAGTGTAGTTTCTACAAGAAGTCATCGTAAGGATGAGAGGATCATTCTTATATATCAAAAAATGAAAGATATAGCACTTCAATTAGAAAGAGATATGGTAGAACCAAGTTTTGAAGAAATGAAATGGGTGTTGGATTCCCTAATTGAAATATTACATTTAAAAGGTGTTTCTGAAAGAGAATGTAAAGATAGAATTACTTATATCTTATATAAAACAGGATTCTTTCAATTGTTTTCAGATTATATTCCTGAAAACATTAAGGGGGTGAGCTAATGGAAGATACAATTGGTGTAGACACTTGTGCCAATGACATTGCTGTTATAGGTATGGCGGCTAATTTTGCAAAAGCTAAAAATATCTATGAGTATTGGAATAACCTTATTGTTGGACGTGATCTTGTAAGTGATTGTCCAGAGACAAGAAAAAAGGATATAGATGATTATCTAGACTTTTGTGGGATACCAGAAGAAAAACGAAAATATAGGATGGCTTCATATCTAGATCATATTGATTATTTCGATTATGAATTCTTTCATATCTCACCAAAAGAAGCAAGGCTAATGGATCCCTATCAACGATTATTATTACAGACCTTATACAATACCATTGAAGATTCTGGTTATGGAATGGAGTATTTTGCTTCGAAAAGGGTTGGTATCTATACTGGCTTTCCAACCGAGTATACCAGTAAAGTCTATCAAAACATTTTGATAGAGACGAATCCAAACTTAGCCAATGATTCATTTTCAGGTAATTTAGTAGCAATGTTTCCAGCTAGACTAGCGTACTTTTTAGATTTACATGGTCCAGCATATGTAATTGATACATCTTGTTCCTCCTCACTTTCAGCAGTTCATCTTGCATGTCAGGGAATAAGAACAAACGATTGTGAGATGGCCATTGCAAATGGAATTAACTTGTTTACGATTCCATTGTTAAATGAGATTGTAGGTGCAATAGGTATTTTATCACCAGATGGTAGGGCTAAAACTTTTGATGACTCTTGTGAAGGTGTTGGACAAGGTGAAGGAGTGGGAGCGATCCTACTTAAACCATTACAAAAAGCCATACAAGATCGAGACCATATCTATGCTGTTATTAAATCATCTGCAGTCAATCAAGATGGAAAATCTATTGGAATCACCGCACCAAATGCAAAAGCACAAGAAGCAGTAATTATGGAAGGATGGGAGCGGGCAAACATTGATCCTACGACTGTTTCATATATTGAAGCTCACGGAACAGCTACAAAGTTGGGAGATCCAACAGAAATTAAAGGAATCAATCAAGCGTTTCGTCATTTTACAGATGCAACACAATTTTGTGGTGTTGGTTCTGTAAAATCCAATATCGGTCATACTTTGGGGGCAGCAGGTGTTGCAAGTGTGATTAAGGTAGCACTTGCACTGGAACAAAAAAAGATACCTCCATCGATTCATTTTCAGAAACCAAACCGACGTATTTCTTTTGAAACTTCCAGTGTTTATGTGAATGATCGATTACAAGATTGGGAAACAAATAATATACGACGTGCAGGTATAAGTTCCTTTGGTATTACAGGAACAAATTGTCATATAGTAATGGAAGAAGCACCAAATAAAATTATTGATTCTACTGAAAGTGGAACACAAGTATTTACGGTTTCTGCAAATCAAATAGAAGTGTTAAAAGAATTACTAATGGAATATCAAGATTACCTAAAAGTAAATGATCTAGTGAACTTGTCAGATCTTTGTTATACAGCCAATACAGGAAGAAAGATTCTGAAGTGTCGTATTGCGATTGTAATTACAAGTTCCTTGGAATTACTACAAAAGATAGAGAGAATATGTGATACATGGTGTGATAAGACAAATAAAGAGCAGTATGAAGCAGAAGGAATCTATTTCTCCAGTGAATGCATGTTAGAAGAAGACGAAGAAGACGAAGAAACGAATGTTGATATTAGTAAGCTAGAGACATTTGATAAAAATAGTATTGCTAAGCTATTTGTAACCAGTAAGAAAATAGATTGGAGTAAGATTTATAAAACAAGCCAATATAATCGAATTAGTCTACCTGTTTATCCATTCCAAAAGACAAGATGTTGGCTTACGATTCCAAAAGTGAAACAGAATATTCCAACAGATCAGATGTATTATCAAATCAAATGGTTGCAAAAAGATGTGGAACACAGCAGGACAAGTCAATGGAACAAAGAAGAAAGTTGGTTAGTCTTATCTAATGGTGACAAGGTTGTACAAGATATGATTACACAGTTAAGGTTACTTAATCTGCCTGTGATAGAAGTATGCTTGGGGACAGAGTTTAAACAATCAAATGGCTTGTTTATCATAAGAAATAAACAAGAGGACTATGAAAGATTATTGGATCTAGTAAAAGATAAAAAGATTACAAATATTGTTCATGCAGTATCAAGATTTGGTGAAGATATAAGTGAACAAGAATGTCTTGATTATGGTGTGTATAGTTTGTTTAGGTTTGCAAAGGCTTTAGAGGCGAAAGTCACCAATCGTATTACAATGTTTCTTCTTACAAAACAGACCTATTCAGTTACTCAAAAAGAAACTTATTTACAACCGATTAATGCAGCAGCAATCGGTTTTATGAAGACGCTTAAATGGGAATTACAAAATATTCGCTGTAAGTGTATAGATCTTGATGAATCAACCAAAGTGCAAGATATCATTTATGAGATGCAAGATGTAAAAGATGAGTTTATTGTAAGTTATCGTATGAGCAGGCGTTATGTTGAACGTGTTGATACATTGGATTTGAATACAGTGGAATCAACAAAACTCCAGATTGTAAAAGGTGGAGTATATGTCCTTGTTGGTGGAACTGGAAGAATTGGAAGATTGATAGCAAAGTCTCTAGCAAAAAAAGAAAATATACATATTGTGATGATCCATCGTACACCAATACCAGATCATGATAGTTGGAATCAGATTATTGCAGATGAGAAAGATACATCACTAGTTAGAAAGCTAAAAGAGCTTATAGAAATTGAAAAATGTGGTAGTGATCTAACATTTTATCAAGCAGACATAAAAGATACAAAAGTTTTGAATGATGTAATTTGTAATATACGAGAAAAATATCAAACAATCAATGGAATTGTTCAATGTGCAGTGGATGATACACCTCTTCCAATCAATCAACTAACAGAAGAGATGTTTCGACGTGCAATGGATACAAAAGTAACAAGTACATATGGATTTAGTCAGCTTACAAGGAAGGATTCCCTTGACTTTTTTGTCATGTTCTCTTCTGTTATGACACTTGTTGGTGGAGTGGGTAGTGGTAGTTATATGGCCTCAAATAGTTATCTAGAAGCATTTTCTCAATGGAGAACAAAAAATGAATTACCATCACTTGTAATTAGTTGGCCAGAATGGTTACAAATAGGTCTTGATGAAAGATTAATGAATCAAGAAGAGACATCCATCTATAAAAAGATTGAAAAGGATGTGGCAGTTACTTGTTTTGAAGAGCTACTACCACGGAAAATGGATCGTGTTATTGTTGGTGAAATTCAAAAGGATAGTAAAATATATGAAGTAATTGACTATTTACCTTTTCAATATGATGAACACATTGCAAACGCTTTAAAACATAAATCTACGGGTGCGGATTTGATAGAAGAAAAAGAAGTTCCAATAAGTTTATTAGGAAGAAAGACAGAGATTTATTCTGAACTTGAGAAAAAGATCGGTTCCTCCATTTGTAAGGTAATGGGATATGAGAAGTTAAACATATTTGCAAACTTCTTTGAACTAGGGGGAGATTCCATTCTAGCAGTAAAAATATCGGTAGATTTAGAAGATAAAAATATCAGTTTAAGTGCACCAGATATCTTGAAATATCAGACAGTAGAGAAGATGGCAGAATTTGTGAAACAACAAGGTTAATATACGTTAGTAGGAGATGGAAAGGAGATTTGCCTGTGTTTGATGATGAGTATTACATGAGGGAAGCTATTAAGATAGCAAAACAAGGAATCGGTCTCAATGAATTCCCCTTTGGATGTTGTCTTGTAACGAAAGATCATGTGATAAAGACGGCAAATACTTGCTATTCTAAAAAAAATGCACTTCTTCATGCTGAAATCAATGCCATTAATGAAATGATTGAACTTGAAGGAAGAGAAACATTAGAAGATGCCTGTCTTTATGCAACGACAGAACCTTGTGTTATGTGCATGGGGGGAATCAATTGGGCTCGAATTAAAAGGCTTGTTTATGGATCTAGTATAATGGATTCGGCTGCGATTGGATTTCATGAGATCGCTCTTGATTCAAACCAGATTGTATCAAAATTTCCTTATGAGCTTGATATAAAATCAGGTGTCTTAAAAGAAGAGTGTGATGCACTATACGATGAATGGATTGCCAAAAATAAAGTGCTCTATCGATTAATGAAGAGAAACGTTAAGACAAAGATAAATTTGAAAAAATAATTGGGAAGTGTACACCCCGTGAATTAAATTAGGAGGTGCTTTTATGGACTTTACATTATCAGAGGAACAAAAACAGTTAAGAAGAGAAATAATACAGTTTTCTAGAGAATATCTAAATGATGAGAATTGTATGGATTTTTTCTCAAGAGAGATGTGGGAAGAGATATCCCAGTTGGGAATCCATGGAGTGATTGTTTCAGAAGAATACGGTGGTATGAATGAAAGTTTTCTAACTGGAGCGATTATGATCGAAGCACTAGGATATGGCTGTAAAAATAATGGATTTGTCTTTGTAGTGAATAATCATATTTGGGTTGGACTTAACCTAATTTATTTATATGGTTCTGACCTTTTAAAAGAAAAATATTTAAGAAATATGGTGGAAGGAAAATACATTGGTTCTATTGCAATCTCAGAAGCAGATTCAGGATCTGATGCGTTTTCTATGGAAACAACAGCACAGGAAAAAGATGATTGTTATATACTTAATGGTAGTAAGATGTTTATCTCTAATGGGTCTATAGCGGATGTTTTTGTCGTATTTGCTAAGGTAATGGTTGATAACCTAGCTCAAATCACTGGATTTGTGGTTGAAAAAGCATTTGATGGAGTAAAGTGTGGACAAGATATTGAAAAAATGGGACTTAATAGCTGTCCAATGTGTGAAGTAACCTTTAATAATGTCAAAGTACCAAAAGAAAATGTGCTAGGCACTGTTGGTGGTGGAAAAAGCTTGATTACATCAGCTCTAGAATGGGAGCGTTGCTATGAATTTGCTTGTCATGTTGGAGCCATGCAAAGAGTTATGGAAGAGTGTATCAGATATGCCGATGAACGAAGACAATTTGGTAAAGCAATAGGGGAAAATCAAGCTGTATCTCATAAGATAGCAGATATGAGGATTAAGATTGAAATGTCAAGATTAATGCTTTATAAAATAGCATGTCTTAAGGATAAAAAGAGAAATGCTTATGTTGAGACTTCAATCTTTAAAGTATTTGTTAGTGAGAGTTACATACAAGTTTGTAGAGATGCATTACAAATATATGGAGCATATGGATACACTAAAGAATATGGAATTGAGAGAGAATTACGAGATGCCATTGCATGCAGTATTTATTCGGGGACAAATGAAATTCTTCGAAATACAATCTATGATATGTCAAAGATTAGTGTTTTATAAGAATGATGTCAAGAGGAGACTGAAGTTGAGCAAAGGGTAAATCTTCAACAGAAAAAAGATCAACAAGAATTGTGATTGAACTGAGCAAGGAGTGTATATATCAATGATTAATGTTGTAGTTTGTGTAAAAGTAGTTTCTGCAAATTTAATCGGTAGAAAAGAAAAAGTGGATGGAATTTATGGCCTAAATCCTTATGATATGTATGCATTAAATAAAGTAATTGAATTAAAGAAAAAAGTACCATGTAAAATTACTTGTTTGTGCATGGGAAAAGAAGATGTAAAAGATGTACTGGTTCATTGCAAGGCAATGGGAGTTGATGAAGCAATTCTATTAAGTGATAGGCTATTTAGTGGTTCTGATACTTATGCAACAACGTATACATTAGCCCTTGCTATAAAAAAGTTAAATTATGATCTAATAGTTTGTGGATGTGAGGCAGTAGATGGAGAAACAGGACAAGTGCCTTACAGTTTAGCACAGCGCTTAGAGCTAACATGTATTCCGAACGTAGAGGACATTGATACAATTATGGATCAGGAGATTCAGGTTCGTTATGAAGATGGTGAGTATATGAATACAGTGGCTGGGAAATTGCCTCTAGTTATTATATTTAAGAATTTTACAACAAAAACCGGTAAGATAAATTTGCTTAAGTTAAAACGTGCCCAATCTTCTCCAATTATTGTGTGGTCAGCAAAAGATATTGAAGCAGAACCAGATCTTTTGGGACAAGTTGGTTCAAAGACAAAAGTATGTCATGCAGTAAATATAAGTAATAAGAAACGAGAGATCTCTTATATCGAAGGAAGCAGTAGTGAAGTTTCTAATTGGTTAGAGAAAGTAATACAGGAAAATTAAGTTAAGGTATATGAGGTGAATTGTAAAGTGAAATATATTTTTGTAATTGCGGATCCAAATTTTAAAGAAAATTCCAAGGCATGTACAGAACTTGTAAGTAAGGCATATGAGTTAACAAATAATAGAGATGCGAAAGTAGTTACCATTTTATTTGGTGATATTAGTGAAGAAGACATATGTGAAGTGGTGAAGTATGGATCTCATAAGGTAATTGTTTGCAATTGCAAAGAAAATGGTGGATATCGTTATTATTCCAACATTGTGAATGTATTGTGTAGTAGGGAACAACCAGAATTAGTCATATTCCCTGGTACAATAGTAGGAAAAGGAATAGCATCAACGGTTGCAACCAAGTTTGGAGGTGGATTAACGGCGGAGTGTATTGATATCAAGGTAGATGGTAAGGAAAGGTATTGTTTTTCACGAGCAGCGATGAACTCTTCTATGATTGCACAGATTGTTTGTAACGAAGATTGCATACAAATGTGTACCGTTAAGCTTAATGTATTTCAGAAAACAGGGTATCAATTAGAGTTAGGTGAACCAGAAATAGAATACTTTGACTGCGCTGATATTTCTGAAAATGAAAATGTACTTAATCTGATTAAGCGAGAAAAAGTGGAACAGAAAGAACAAGTTGATTTAGAAAACAAACAGTTGATTTTTGGTATTGGACGAGGAGTTTCAAAGGAAGATATTGACAAGATAAAAGTAATCTCCAAATTTTATAATGGAGAGTACGGTACTACAAGGTATTTGGTAGAAGAAGGAATTATGAAGAAGAACCGACAAGTAGGGCAATCTGGAATTAATGTATGTCCCAAATTGTACATAGCATTTGGAATCTCAGGTGCAAGTCAACATATGGTTGGTCTTAAAAACACAGGAAAGATAGTTGCAGTGAACAGTGATAAAAATGCTCCTATTTTTAAGTATGCAGATTATGGAATCATTGCAGATTCTCATGAGATTATTGATTGCTTATACAAAAAAGTGATAGGAGATATAATATAGTGGGGGTGGAGATTATAATGAAAAATGTTGGAGTCATTGGAGCAGGAACCATGGGACGAGGTGTCGCCGAAGCCTTCGCAACAAAAGGGTATCAGGTGGTTTTAGTGGATTGTTCAGAGAAGGCTTTAGATGAAGCAAAAGTAGATATTAGGAATATTACAAGATTTAAGATTTTACGTACAAAAGATGTAAATGCCTTAAAACCAGATGAAGTACTTGAAAATATAGTTTTTACACAGGAATTAGGGTTATTAAAGAATGCAGAATTCCTTGTTGAAAATGTATGTGAGAAATGGGAAGTAAAAGCAGAAATTTATCCACAGATTGATGAGATTTGTCCAAAAGATACAATTTTTGCCGCAAATACATCTTGTATTTCTATTACGAAAATTGCAAGTCTTACTAGAAGAGAGGACAAGGTTATCGGTATTCATTTTATGAATCCAGTAGAATACATAAATTCAGTAGAAGTTATTAAAGGATATAAGACTTCTGAAGATACACAAGAATCGGTTCAAAAAATATTAGAATCCATTGGAAAAGAAGCAATTGTAATTAATGATTATCCAGGTTTTGTTTCTAATCGAATTTCCCATTTGATGATGAATGAAGCTGCCTTTATTATTCAAGATGGCGTAGCAAGGCCAGAAGAAGTAGATGATATTATGAAAAAATGTTATGGTCATACAATGGGACCCTTAGAGACTGCTGATCTTATCGGATTAGATACAGTAGTAGATTCACTTGATGTTTTATATGACAGTTTCAAAGATTCAAAATTTAGATGTTGTCCATTATTAAGAAAAATGGTGGATGCGGGATTAAAAGGTAGAAAATCGGGAGAAGGATTTTATAAATACTAAGTAGCAAGAGTTTATGATAAAAGTAGAGGGGTCTATATGAGTAAGAAGAAATTAGTAATATGGGATTTAGATAATACAATATGGAATGGAGTATTATCAGAGGATAGCAATGTTACTCTAAGAGAGAATATTGTATCTATCATAAAGACATTAGATTCTAGAGGTATACTTCAGTCTATTGTAAGTAAAAACAATTATGAAGATGCTATGCAAAAGCTAAAAGAGTTTGATTTGGCACAATATTTTCTATATCCAAAGATCAATTGGAATTCAAAATCTACTAATATAAAAAGCATTGTAAAATCAATTAATATTGGTATGGATACCGTAGCTTTTGTAGATGACCAAAAATTTGAGCGAGAAGAGGTATCATTTCACTTACATGATATTACATGTATTGATGCAATTGATATAAATACACTCCTTGATCGAGATGATATGAATCCTACTTATATTACAGAAGATTCGAAAATTCGAAGACAACTATATCAGAATGATATTATTAGAAATGAACAAGAGGAGAAATTCGAGGGAACAGCACAGGAGTTCCTGGAGTCCCTTCAGATGGTGTTAACCATTGAAAAAGCACAAGAAAGTGATTTGCAAAGAGCAGAGGAATTAACAGTACGTACTCATCAGCTTAATTCGACAGGCTATATATATTCTTATGAAGAACTTAAGAATTTTATCTCTAATAAGAATTATGATTTAATGGTTGTAGATCTTAAAGATAAGTATGGGTATTATGGAAAGATTGGAGTAATACTTGTTGAGAAAACAGAAAGTGTATGGACATTAAAATTATTGCTTACATCATGTCGAGTAATGAATCGTGGTATTGGAACCGTATTGTTAGGTTTATTAGTGAATAGAGCACAAGAACATAATGTAAGTTTGAAAGCAGAATTCGTGCCTACAGATCGTAACCGTATTATGTCAATTACATACTCGATGATTGGTTTCCAAAAAGAAAAAGAAGATAAGCAAAAACAAACACTGAAGTATATGAGAAATCAGAAAGTTCCTTTACCATCCTATATCAAAATTATAGAAAAGTAAATAAAAGATTGGCAAAAATTACAGAAAACTTGTAATATGCAAATTAATTATTACAATAAACACATATGGAATCAATGGTATAATAATAACAAAGAGGGGGAGTGTCTGTGTCTATGTCAAATGAAAACGAAAGATATAGCATTTTTGAGGAAGAAATTAAAGTACTTCGAGTTGAGGAGCAAAAGAATATTACTACATATCTTAATTTTAGTTTACCATTGTGTTCTGTATTATGGGATAAGAAAAAGAGCCCATGGTTTTTGGAGCATTTTACAAACATCTATACCATTAGGCAAGATAATGAATACCTGTGGTTAGACTATCTTGAAAAGGTACACTTTATTGATGATATTATGGAATGTATTTCTGTTAGCCTGGAATCCATGAAAACAATTACTGATATTGTTAGTTATATTAAAGAAAAAATTAATGCTGGTTTCTACTTAATTCTATTTGTAAATAGCTATTACATTAAGGCATCAGCTTCCTACCAAAATTATCACAACCCCTTACAATTATATATATATGGATATGATGATAGAAAAGCTTTGTTTTATGGAATTGGATTTAATACAAGTAGTAATTTTGATAAAATTGTGTATACATATGAAGAGGTGGAACAAGGGTTTCTATCATGTATAAATAATAATACTGAGATATTTCAAAAAGTATGGATTAAATGGTATTGTTGCTCATTAATGAAAGTAAAGGATGTAGGGGAAGAGTATTTATGTAAACCGCATCTTTTCATAAATGATATAGAGAACTACATAGAATCAAAAGATTTGATCAATAAGCTACGTCCTGAAATTGTTAAAGAAAGAGGGAATGTAGCAAAGTATGGTATAAGTGCATTTCAAGAAGTAATAAATACATTATATGAACTTAATGAAGGAAAGTTTAACATGGACTATCGATACGTTCATTTGATTGCGGAACGAAGTAAGCTAATGCATGAAAAGATAGTTTATATATCGGAACATTTTAATATGGAGAATGAACTAAAATCATTGATAGACCAATATTTAGAGATATCTAGAGAACTAAAGAAGACTAGGTTTATTTTTATAAAAGGAACATTGTTGCAAAATGAAGAAGTCAATATATATGCGCAGCTTAAGGACAAAAAGATTATTGATATGATAATTAGTATTTATGAAAAAGTAATAGTTATGGAAAGGAAAGTGCTAACAGAAGTGTGTAATATTATGAAATATAATATACCAAAACATGAACATCTCATGAAATAGAAAAAGAAATTCTGGGTATATCTGAGCTAACATTTGATAAATTATCCATATAGATACTGGTATTAGGTGATGTTTTCAAAAGCAGCCACCTTTGCCGGTATCTTTTTTCTTGAATCTAAATTATTAAGGATTTATATAATATTGTCAATTTTATTAAAATGTAAAATCTACTACAAATCCCAGTTTGTTTGTGATATAATCACGATAGGTATAGTAGTATATATTTGCCAAGGGCAGTTAAAACTTCTAATAGCTGTAGCTTGGTATAAATATTGGAGGCAATGATGCTAAACTTTAAGAAAGTCAGATTGATGACAAAGATTGCTGTCTACGAGAAAAAGGATGGCAAGGAAGATATTCATCTTAGCAAATATTACAAAACGGATTATGTTAGATTACAAGTTTTAAAATCAATCATAAGTGTAACCGTAGGCTACGGATTAATCATAGCCATGATATTATTTTATAAGATGGAATACTTGGTTAGGAATGCTATTACCCTTGATTATAAGTTAATAGGAACTTATATACTGGGATTTTATTTGATGGTAATAACTCTATATGGATTAGGGTCTTTCCTAGGTTACTCTATGAAATATGATGCATCAAGAAAAAAACTATCCAGGTATTTTAAGTTATTAAAAAGATTAGAAAAAGTATATAATGAAGGGACTAGGGAGTCTTAGGTTTGGAGGATTACAAGATGATGCAATTACTCGAATTTCGAGAAAGAGTAAAGAACTTTTATCAAAGATACGATGTGTATCTAATACCGGTTATGAAATTTATATTTGCTTTTATAGCATTTCAGATGATAAATAAAGAGATTGGATATGACGCAAGGATTAAGTCCTTACCAATTGTTCTAGCAATTTCTCTACTTAGTGCTTTTACACCATCTGCAATTATGGTTCTATTAGCAGCAATCATATCAGTTCTTCATGTGTATTTTATATCACCAATTCTATCAATAATAGTTTTTGTGATTATAATGATTTTGTATCTGCTTTTTGCAAGATATACCCCAAAACAGGGGTATGTTCTATTAGCCGTACCTATTTTGTTTTTACTTAAGATACCATATGTTATGCCTATATTACTAGGACTTGTATCCACACCTGTGGCAATGGTGCCTACCAGTTGCGGTGTGATAATATATTTTCTGTTTCAGATTATTAAAACAGCGGTTACAAAGGAAATAAATATCTCTATTGAGGAGATAGTACAGTTATATACTCATGTTATTGATAGTCTTACTGGAAATCGTCAGATGATTATGACAATAGTGGTATTTGCTTTAATTATTATGGTTACCTATTTTATTAGAAAAATGTCATTTGACTACGCTTATGAAATTTCAATTTTAGCAGGAGGTCTTACCACCATATTAGGATTTTTAATAAGTTATATGGTGTTAAATATATCTAATCTGATATTAGGTATGATATTTGGGACGATTGTTTCTATAGGTATAGTTTATGCTATCCATTTCTTTAGGCTTACTCTTGATTATTCTGGAGTGGAGTATGCACAATTTGAAGATGACATATATTATTACTATGTTAAGGCAATTCCTAAGATATCAGTTACTGTACCACAAGTAAATGTTAAGAGAATTAATACAAGGGGTAGGGAATTTAGTGAACCTGACATGGATGATACAGGTGAAATTTCTGACTATAGCCCAGATTATGAATCTGATTATGATTACTCAGATGAAGATGATAGTAATTAATATACGACATGATTTTATCACAATGATTACTTAAAATAAGCATATAATATATGAGCATGCATTAAAGAGTAATAAATATAGCGGGAGAGATAGCATATGGAAGCAATCAAAAGAATACTTAGTGATTATCGGTTATCAATACCAACAAAAATCTATATAACCGATATCATTGAAATTATTATACTTGCATTCCTTTTATACCATGTTGCCAAATGGATAAAGAATACAAGGGCTTGGGCTTTAGTTAAGGGTCTTGCTGTTATTATGGTATTTTGGCTTGTTGCCGTTATATTTCAATTTAATGTTATCATATGGATTATATCAAATACAATCAACGTAGGAATTATAGCTGTACTTATTATATTTCATCCAGAACTTAGGAAAGCTCTAGAACAGCTGGGTAAGAAAAATATTTTCCGATCAATAGTTATATTTGATGATGCCAAGGATAAAAGTGAAAGGTTCTCTGACCATACATTAGAAGAAATTATAAGAGCCACCTTTGAAATGGCTAGGAATAAAACAGGAGCACTTATTGTTATAGAGGAAGAAATTTCTTTAAGTGAATTTGAAAGTACGGGAATCCCCCTTGACAGTATGTTAAGCAGTGAACTGTTAATTAATATATTCGAAAGAAACACACCACTCCATGATGGAGCGGTAATAATTAGAGCTAATCGAATTGTAGCTGCCACGTGCTATTTGCCTTTGTCAGATAATATACAACTTAGCAAGGATCTAGGAACAAGACATCGTGCAGGTATTGGTATTACAGAAGTAACAGATTGTCTAACCATCATAGTATCAGAAGAGACAGGTAAAGTCTCAATATCAAAAGAAGGTAAATTAATACGTAATGTAGATGGTGATTATCTAAGAATAAAACTTATTGGTGCTCAGAAAAAAACAGCTGATGCTAAGCAGCGGTTAAGATTTTGGAGGGGACGACGAGGGAATGAAAGAGAAGTTGACTAGGAATATAAGTATAAAAATTCTATCTGTACTTCTTGCCGCCATATTGTGGCTTGCCATAACCAATCTGGATGACCCCGTTCAGTATAAGAGCTTTACAAACGTACCAGTTACAATAAAGAATGAGGGGATTATTACTACCGAGGAAAAGAGTTATATAATAACAGAGGGTGAAACTGTAGATTTTAAAGTGGCTGCAAGGAGATCTATAATAGAAAATATATCTGTGTCCGATTTTGAGGTGACAGCTGACTTTGCTTATCTATCGCAGGTGAACTCTGTCGGTATTAATATAAGCCCTAGGAGATATAAGAATGAGATTCAGATTGTTGATAGAGGGGACATTCAAAATGTGACCATTAGTATCGAAGAACTATCAGAGGCTGATTTTAAGATCAACGTAGTAGAAAAAGGCAAGGTTAGTGAAGGTTATTACCTGGGGCCTGAGTTTGCTACCCCTAATATGATTCGTGTTTCTGGGCCAAAGAGTAAAATCGAGCAAATCAAACAGGTTATTGTTGAAGTGGATGTAGAAGGTGCATCAAGTACTGTTAGGAGACTATCAGAACCAATTGCCCTTGATGAAGAAGGTAATGCTATAGAGCTTAATAGATTAGCTTTTAGCACATATTATTTTGAAGCTGGATTTGAGCTTTATCAAATTAAAGAAATTCCTCTTAAGATAGGAACAACTGGTAAGCCTGCTGATGGTTATATTATGACAGGAATAGAATATCAACCGAAAACTATAGAGATAGCAACCAAGAGTACTGTACTAAGAAACATCGATAAGTTAGAAGTTTCATTAGATATTACAGGAGCTTCAGCTAATATAGAGGAATTTATAGACCTGCAAAAATGGCTTGAAGAAGGGGTTTATATGGTGGCTGAAGATACAACTGCTTCTGTAAATGTTACAATAGAAAAGCTTGAAACCAAGGAACTGTCTATCTGGCCTAATGATATAGAACTTAAGAATAAGTCTATTAGTTTAGAAGCGGTTTATCTGACCAAGGGACCAATCAAGGTAAATATTCAAGGCCCTGCCAGTGAGATTGAACCAATAACCAGGAATAACCTAAAGCCTTATGTTAATCTTTTGGGATATTCCACAGGTACATATTATTTTGATATTGAAACAAATATATCAGCTAATATAGATTTTAATGATAATCCTTCAGTACTTATTAATCTTATGTCTCAACAATAACTGTAAAAAAAGATGTTGCTAATTGAATATTCCAATGTTATAATGGGGGTCACTATATTTAGTGACCCTTATAATTATACATTAATATAATGTGTACATCTTACATATTATAATATAAAAAAATTATGAAAGGATATGATTAATTGGGACTCGAGTAGACAAGTGTAGTTTATTTATAGTTAAAAAGTATAGTGTGATATACCGACTCCGTAACTAATATAATTGTAAATCTTGTATTTTTATTAACAAATTATATTAATAGGAGGAATTATTATGAATTATAAAAGGTATAAGAAAAATCCAGTTATAAAAATGGAAGAACGGCAATGGCCAAACAATGAGATAAATGAAGCACCTATTTGGTGTAGTGTGGATCTTAGAGATGGAAATCAGGCTTTAATTGAGCCAATGGTAGTTGAAGAAAAGGTTGAGTTTTTTAACCTTTTAGTTGAGCTGGGATTTAAAGAGATAGAAGTAGGTTTTCCTTCTGCCTCCCAGATTGAATTTGATTTTTTAAGACAATTAATAGACCGTAAATTAATTCCAGATGATGTGACAGTTCAAGTTCTTGTTCAGTGTAGAGAGCATTTGTTGAAGAGAACTTTTGAAGCTATAAAGGGATTACCAAGAGCAATTGTACATATATATAATTCTGTGTCTGTATTACAAAGAGATGTTGTATTTAATATGGATAAAGAGCAGATAAAGCAGATTGCTATTGAGGGTACTAAGCTTGTTAAGGAATATGCCAAGGATTTCCCAGGGGAAATAATATTAGAATATTCACCTGAAAGCTTTACAGGAGCAGAAGTTGATTATTCCTTAGAGGTATGTGAAGCTGTTATTGATACCTGGGGAGCATCACCTGAGAATAAGGTTATAATTAATTTACCATCTACTGTAGAGATGAACACACCAAATGTATATGCTGATCAGATAGAATGGATGAACAAGCATTTTAAGAAAAGGGATAGTATAATTCTAAGTGTCCATCCTCATAATGACCGTGGAACAGGTATAGCTGCCACCGAGCTAGCTCTACTTGCAGGTGCTGACAGAGTTGAGGGAACACTATTTGGTAACGGTGAGAGAACCGGTAATGTAGATGTATTAACTATTGCTTATAACATTTTTTCTCAAGGTATAGATCCAAAGCTTGATATATCAGATATCAATGAGATTATAGAAGTATATGAACGCTTAACTAAAATGAAGGTTCATGAAAGACACCCTTATGCAGGAAAGTTGGTCTTTACTGCATTTTCAGGCTCCCATCAGGATGCTATTAATAAGGGAGTACATGCCATGAATGAAAGAGCTAGTACTATATGGCAGGTTCCTTATCTTCCTATTGACCCTGCAGATATAGGTAGAAGTTATGAGCCTATTGTTAGAATTAACAGTCAGTCAGGTAAGGGTGGTGTAGCCTTTATTATGGAGACTTATTTTGGATATAAGCTTCCTAAGGGTATGCATAAGGAGTTCGCAGATATAATTCAGGATATATCTGAAAAACAGGGTGAAGTTGCTCCAGAACAAATTATGGAAGAGTTTAAGAAAAGTTATATTGATATGAAGGAGCCTTTGCACTTTAGAAGATGCAGATTCGAAGATATTGCAGATAGTGAGGACGGATGTACCCATGCTACAATTTATTATACTGATCATGGGGTAGAGAAATCCTTTGATGCTATAGGTAATGGACCTATTGATGCGGTTCTTAAAGGATTGCAAAGTGAACTTGATATTAATATTAAACTACTAGATTATAGTGAGCATGCTCTTGGTGGTGGTGCAGGAGCTCAAGCCGCAGCCTATATTCATATGCTTGATATGGATAGCAGCAAGACCACATTTGGAGTTGGAGTTAGCTCCAATATTACAAGAGCTTCAATAAGAGCTATATTTAGTGCTATGAATCGTTTAGGGTTAAGATAATAAATTTAATAAGATTTTTGTAGAATAAACTAGAAGCCATTAATTTTCCCATGGGAATATTAATGGCTTCTATGATTATTATATATATAATAAGGAGAAAATAGAAATATTAGTTTGTGTCAAACCACCTTAAATGTTGATGAATAGTGGCCTTCTTGACTGACCATTAGGCTAGATGCTATAATCATTGTTGTGTATTGACAGAAAATAATCCCAAGACGATTGGAGGCTAGATGATGAAGGTTAGCATAATAATTCCATTTCACAAGGGAGACTTTTTTTTACGAGATTGTCTTGATAGCTTAGAAGAGCAGACTTATCGTGATATGGAGATTATTGTAATAAGTGACCATGCACCAGAGGAAGATCTGGTATTACTTTCAGAATATAAAGAAAAATTAGATATTAATTTATATCATCTGGAAGATAAAACAGGGGTGGCAGCTGCCAGAAATATGGGATTGGATGTAGCGACTGGGGATTATGTATATTTTCTTGATAGTGATGATTATCTATATGAGAATACCATAGAAGCTCTTGTAGAGGGGGCACTTGAAAGAAATGATGATATTATATATGGGAAGAAGAAACCAACATGGTTTCAAAGAAGTGTATTTATTGCTAAGGAGCAGGAGAAGCAGTTAGAGAAAGAGGCGGCTAAGAATCAGGAAGAAGAAAAGGATGATGATGACGTGGAATCGCCGGATCTTAAGATGGAGGATGACCAAGGAGAGGATTCGGGGGATAACCTAGATGATAGTGAGGACGACTCTGTAGATGATAAGGATGGGTCTGAAATAGATGAGGATTCAAGGCAAGATAGAAAAGATAAGAAGAGTCGTTTTCTTGATGATAATACACAGCCTGAAGATGAATTAACAGAAGAGGAGATTACTAAGCGTAGAGAGGCTCGTACAAGACAGGCTCATCGAATCTTGGTAAGTAAAAGAAAAGGTGTTAGGAACATATCAGTATTAAATATTTTGTTTAAAAGGAGTTTTGTTGAAGAAAACAACTTAAGATTCCCTGAGGACATTGTATATTTTTCTGATATTCCCTTTGTTATGGAAGCTTTGGCAAAAACAGATAGATATATGAAACGATTTAGGGCTGTTTATATTAAGCGTAAGCATAATGATGCTATCAATTATCCTGCACTTTCTCAGGTTAAGGATCCTAATCGTTTCAATGAGTTTATGGCAGTGTATTATGAATCTGTAAAACGTATTCCTAGGGATACTGGTTTGAAAGATCGCTTTGATAAAAAATATATTTCTTATTATACAAGGATATATGCTCCAAGACTAAAAAGAAGTAAGAATGATAAATGGCGAGAAGAATATTTTATAAAGATGAGTCTTCTTGCAAAGGAGATGAATAGAAAGGTTCTTCGAGGGCTTAAGGGATATAGACGCCGTCTTCTTAAGGCTTTGATTAAGGAGGATGTTAGTAAATCCATCAGAATTGTTAAAGCTCATTTGGCTTATAAAAAATTCAAGAAGATTACTAAAAACAAAAAGGCCTTCTTTAAGTTTTTGTACCTTCATATATTTATTAAGAGACCAGTAAAGAAGAATTATATATTGTTTGAAAGTTTCTTTGGTAAGAGTTATTCTGATAGTCCAAAGTATATTTATGAATATATATCTGCAAATTATCCTGGGAAATACAAGTGTATCTGGGTTATTGAT
The DNA here is from genome assembly GCA_012520635.1 of Clostridiales bacterium. GTDB lineage: Bacteria > Bacillota > Clostridia > Lachnospirales > Lachnospiraceae > Mobilitalea. The sequence goes on from JAAYNY010000111.1 coordinate 29,335, forward strand.
AGGAAAAGCACAAGGATCCCTTTTAGACATAAGAAGATTAAGCGTTTTAGTTTACTTTATTATTACTATTTGGCAAGGAGCGGCTATATTGTTTTTAATAGTAGACAGCCAGTATGGGTGGTAAAAAGAGAAGGAAATGTATTCTTACAAACTTGGCATGGTACTCCTTTGAAGAAGTTAGTCTTTGATGTGGAAGATATTAACTCGGCAACACCAAAATACAAGCAACAGGTATACAAGCAGTCAAGACTATGGGATTATCTGATTGCAGCCAATGCTTTTTCTAGTGAGACTTTTAAACGTTGTTTCCTATATGATAAAACCATGCTTGAGACTGGTTATCCAAGAAATGATATCCTTCATTCTCCTGATAAGGATCAAATTACAGCTATCATAAGGAAAAGACTTAATGTTCCTAAAGGAAAAAAGGTTATTTTATACGCACCAACTTGGCGTGATGATGAATTTTATGAAAAAGGCAAATATAAATTTCAACTTCAATTAGATTTGGAGTTAATGAGGCAAGAGCTAGGTCATGAATATGTACTCCTGCTTAGAACCCATTATTTTATTGCAGATTCTATTGATGTTAGTTCCTTATCGGGATTTGCCATAAATGTAAGTAAATATAATGATATCTCTGAGCTTTATTTGATTTCTGATATCTTAATTACTGACTATTCATCAGTGTTTTATGATTTTGCCAATTTGAAGAGACCAATGCTATTTTATACCTATGATTTGGAGAAGTACAGAGATGTTCTTAGAGGCTTTTATATTGATATTGAGAAGGAAGTTCCAGGACCACTATTGTTTACAACAGAAGAAGTAATTGAAGCGGTTAAGAATATTGATAAAATCATTGAAGATTACCATACCAAGTATGAAAAGTTTTATGATAGATTTTGTATATGGGAAGATGGACAAGCATCTAAAAAAGTGGTAGAATCGGTATTTAAGATACAGGAATAAGCAGATTACCCCAAGACTTTAATTCTAATGTGCATATTCATATTAATAAGAAGATGGAGATAGATGTGGAGAGAGTATTTAAGAATTTTAAAAAGTATAGATATCTTTTATTTGAACTTACCAAAAAGAATATAAAACTAAAATATAGACGTTCCTATCTAGGAATATTTTGGACGCTTTTAGAGCCAATACTTACAACCATTGTATTAACCTTGGTTTTTACAAAGTTTCGCGGGAACTCTGATGTTTCATTTCCTGTATATATTTTGACAGGTAGACTTTTATATGCATTTTTTGCTGGTTCAACTAAAATGGCTATGAAATCAATTCGTAGCAATAGTGGTATGATAAAGAAGGTATATGTTCCAAAGTACATTTACCCCTTATCTAATGTACTGTCAACTTATATAACCTTCCTTATATCACTGGTGGTACTATTTGCTGCAATGTTTATTTTTAAGATTTATCCTAGTAAATATATATTTAATATGGTTATACCATTGTTACAACTTTTAATACTTAGTCTTGGAGTTGGTTTAATACTAGCTACCTTAGCAGTGTTTTTTCGAGATATGGAGTATTTATGGGGTGTGGCCTTAATGATGATTATGTATACTTCTGCAATATTTTATGATGCTGCAAAAGTAGGTTCCCAGTGGATATTTAAATATAACCCTATCTACCACATTATAGTTAATTTTAGAAATAGTGTGTTTGGAAGTCCACTGGACATGGAGGCTCTATTAATTTCAACAATCTATAGCTTTGCGTCCCTTTTTATCGGAGTATTAGTATTTTATAAAAAACAGGATAAATTCATACTGAATATCTAGTAAGGCTAATGAAATCTACTGCAAACGTAGATTTAATATGGAGGATACTGTGAGTAAAGAAGTAATTAAAGTTAATAATCTAGGTATGAGATTTAACTTAATGGAAAAGAAAGTGGATAACTTCAAGGAATATGCCATAAAATTCTTAAAGAGGGAGATAAGATATCAAGAGTTCTGGGCTCTAAAGGATATATCTTTTTCTGTTAATGAGGGGGAAAGGCTTGGAATTCTTGGATTAAATGGTGCGGGTAAAAGTACTTTGCTTAAGATTATAGCAGGAGTCTTAAAACCCTCAGAAGGAAGTATATTAACCAAGGGTAAGATAGTTCCACTCCTTGAACTTGGTGCTGGATTTGATGGACAATATACTGGAGCAGAGAATATCTATCTATACGGAGCAGTACTTGGTTATCCTAAAGATTTTATTAATGAGAAATATGATGAAATAGTAGAATTTTCCGAGCTTAAGGATTTTATTAATGTTCCTGTAAAGAACTATTCCTCAGGAATGAAAGCAAGACTTGGTTTTTCCATAGCTACTGTAATGGATCCAGACGTCCTTATTCTGGATGAAGTTCTTTCTGTAGGAGATGCAAAGTTTAGGAAAAAGAGTGAAAAAAGGATTCTTGATTTGTTTGATAAAGGGGTTACAGTATTATTTGTGTCCCATTCGGTTGAACAGGTAAGAAGGATTTGCAACACTGCAGTTATACTTGACAAAGGAGAACTAGTAGCCCATGGTCCAGTTGATGAGATATGTGACCTTTACAATGAGAAGTATATAGAAGAAGTGAAAGCTAAGGCTAAAAAGAAGAAGAAGAAAAAGAAGAAGGATCCTGCAAGTGAGGATAAGTAAATAGAGGAAGGAGAAGGGTAATGAAGAAAGTTATCACATATGGAACCTATGATCTTTTACATGTAGGGCATATTAATTTGTTAAGAAGAGCTAGAGAGCTGGGAGATTATCTGATTGTTGTACTATCATCTGATGAATTTAATGCCATTAAGAATAAAAAGGCATACCATTGCTATGAGGATCGAAAGATTATACTTGAGGCAATTAAGTATGTGGATGAAGTTATACCTGAGTATACTTGGGAGCAGAAAATAAAGGACGTAGTTGATAATAATGTAGATATCTTTGTTATGGGGGATGACTGGGAAGGTAAGTTTGATTTCCTAAAAGAATATTGTGAGGTAGTATATTTGCCAAGGACGGAAGGAATATCAACAACAAAGATAAAAAAGGATCTTAATAAATAAAAAGAAACTCTTGTATTATTATTGAGAAAGGTCGGTAAATAGTATGGTTATACTAAAGCATATGGTCTTATTCATGTATAAAGTATTAACCAGGCTGCTCCCTGTAAATCACAAGGTTGTTATATTTGAAAGCAATGTGGGAAGAAATTATACAGGTAATCCCAGAGCCATATATGAAGAGATGGTTAGACAGGGACTTGATAGGAGATACCGCTGTTATATCATACTTGAGGATAGAAGCATAAAGATACCGGGATCAGCTAAGAAGATAAAAAGAAAAGGATTTCGGTATTTTTATTATTTTGCCATTGCAGGGGTCTGGGTCAGTGATTCTAGGCTTCCCATGTATATGATAAAGCGGTCTGAGACTACATATATACAGACCTGGCATGGAACTCCCTTAAAGAAGCTTGCCTTAGACCTTGATGCAATATATATGGCTGGAGAATCAGATCTTTTGGAATATAAGAAGAATTTTTATGAAAATGTCCAGACCTGGGATTATCTCATATCACAGAATAATTATTCTAGCGGCATATTTAGAAAGGCATTTGGATTTGACAAGGAAATTCTAGAGATTGGATATCCAAGAAATGATATGCTCTTTCACAATAATAACATAGAAGAGCTTAAGAAAATTAAAGAAAGACTTGGCCTTCCTCTAGATAAAAAGGTAATTCTATATGCTCCCACATGGAGGGATAACGAGTTTCATGGCAAAGAAAGATATAAGTTTAACCCAAAACTTGATTTTTCCTTGCTTATGGAGGAGTTAGAAAATGACACAGTTTTGATTGTCAAGTATCATTATCTGGTTATGGATCAGATTGACTGGACTCCTTATGAAGGATTTATATATTCCTATGATATGAGCTATGACATATCTCTTTTATATCTGGTATCTGATATGCTTATTACAGATTATTCCTCTGTGATGTTTGACTATAGTATATTAAAAAGACCTATGTTATTTTACTGCTATGACCTTGATGAATATAAGGATAGCTTAAGAGGGTTTTATTTTGATTTTATTAAGGAAGCTCCAGGTCCTATTGTAAAATCATCTAGTAAACTTATACAGGCTATTAAGGAGTATGATTATAACATGTATAGGGATAAATATGAGGCTTTTACAAATAAATACAACCATGCCGATGATGGTAATGCATCAGGAAAGATTGTTAGTCTTATTAGTAATCTTATATCAAGCAAATGATAGGTGAAGGTTTTGATTATATTATATTAAGAACAGGGAGTTAGGGATTATGGTAAAGACAGTTGGCTATTATATATTTGCATTGGTATATTACATATGCAGACTTTTTCCTATACAGGATAAAAGGGTCTTTTGTATCATGACCCATGATGATGGTGTGGGAAGCAATGTAAATATCCTTGTGAGGAAGCTAAAAGAGTTAAAACCAAGCTACTTCTATAACTGTATCAAGAAAACAGATATTAAAAAGCCCTTATCCTTTTTCTTGATTAAACCATATATGTTGGCAAGGTCTGGTGTGATACTTATGGATAATGTGTTTTTACCCTTGGCATATATTAAACTTAGAAAGGATGTCAAGGTAATACAGTTATGGCACGGCACAGGAACAATCAAAAAGTTTGGCCAGGATTCTAACACTGGAAAGCTGAAGGAACTAGAAAGAAGAGCAAATAATAAGATTACCCACCTAATAGTAAATAATGAAAAGACAGCTAAACTTTATGCCAGTGTATTTGCAGTAGATATAGATAAGGTTTATCCTCTTGGTCTACCAAAAACAGATGATATCCTTAATAGAAAACTAAGGAATGAAAAGCAAGGTATAAACCCTGAAAAAACAGATGTATATAGTCGCTATAATATCCTCATGGATAAAAAGTTGATTTTATATGCACCTACTTTCAGAGACGGTAGCCTAAGTTCAGAGATGGAACTTGAGAAAGTAGAAGAACTGGCAAGTCTCCTTCCCAGTAATTATATGTTGGGACTCAGGTTGCATCCCCATGTGGCAGGGATGGCAAGAAAGAAGGATATGACTAATGTATGTGACCTGTCTGATGATAAGGATTTATCCTCTCTTATTATGGCATCGGATATACTTATAACAGATTATTCTTCTATAGTATTTGAGTATTGTATTACTGAAAAACCTATGATTTTCTTTGCCTATGACCTTGAGGAGTTCTCCAGTCATGGAAGAGGATTTTATGAGGATTATCAAACTTATGTACCAGGTCCAGTGGTAAGAAGCTGTAGAGAAGTGGTTGATATTATAAAAGAAGATGATTATTCTCAGGAGAAAATAAAGGAGTTTAATAAATATAACTTTACCAAGCTAGATGGTAAAGCATGTGATAGAATAATAAAATTATTAGAAGCTTAATAAATTAATCTAACTTACAAAAATAGAAGAAGGCTGTCCTGTTATGTTAAATGTATTACAGGACAGCCTTCTCTTATTTCTTTATCTTTTTTCGGGTATCTTCAATATATGCCGAATATTCTTTAACATTTTTTGAGGGAATATAATTTTCCTCATTGTATAAAAAAAGATGAAGCTTCTTAACATTCTCTTGCAAATCAATGGGATAGACATAGGATTCTTTATTGTAATTGTTGGTATCCTTCTCAAAGGGAAATCCAGTTTCATCTGCTATCTTATAGGAGAAGAAGGATTTTAGTAAGTTCATAATATCTGTATTACCAAAGTTGGTATAAACCATGGGTAAAAAGGTATCAACCATGGTATTTAATTTTTTGAAGCTTAACTTCTTTGTCTTTTGAAATATTTTTTCTATAACTATTCTCTGGCGCTCTGTTCTTTTAAAATCCCCACCGCTGGTATAACGTATTCTTGCATAAGCAGTGGCCTGGGTGCCGTTTACATTTTGTTTACCAGCAGATTTAAGAGGGGACACATTAGTCTTATTTATCTTGTTTAACTCATAAATATATCCATTAAGATGTTTTAGCTCATTTTCTTTAATATCAAGAGTAATTCCATCAAGAAAATCAATTACTTCTACTAATACTTTGAAGTTTACTGTAAGGTATTTTTTAATATCCAAGTCATAGTTCAAATTAATTGTACTTAAGGCAAGAGGATACCCCTCTCTGGCATATGCGGAATTGATTTTATCATACCCAATGTCAGGTATATATGCGTAGGTATCCCGATAGATGGATGCCATCTTAACATCTTTTGTCTTATCGTTGATGTTAACCACAATGATTGTGTCGGTATTACCTCTTTTTAATGAGTTATCTCTAGTGTCTACTCCAAATATTACAAAGCTTTTATATACATCTATAGCTACGATATCTTCATTGGTGATAATCTCTTGATCTCTACTTGAGTCTTTTGGAATTTTGTTAAGGGTTTTCTTAAGTTTGTTGTAACCCCATGCAAAGACACCAGCAAAGATAAGAAGAATAATGGCTATTATAATAAGTATGATTTGCAGAATCTTTTTTTTATCCTTCCTAGTTGTCATAGATTATGTCTGCCTTTCCTATAGGTCATTAATAACTAGTAAGCATTTTTGTTGATGAATCCCTTGAATATGGTTAAGAACATTATTTTAATATCAAATCCTAAGGTCCAATTTTCAATATAATATAAGTCGTGCTCTATCCTCTTTGTAATAGAAGTATCACCACGAAAACCATTTATCTGAGCCCACCCTGTAAGTCCTGGAGGAACCTGATGTTTTATCATATACCTTGGTATTTCTTCCTTAAACTGCTCAACAAACTGAGGTCTTTCAGGTCTTGGTCCCACAAGACTCATGTCCCCTTTTAATATATTTATAAGTTGTGGAAGCTCATCTATACTTGTCCTACGAATAAACTTTCCAACCCTGGTAACCCTGGGATCATTATTAATAGTCCATGCTTTTGCTTCATCTTCTTCTGTCTGAAGTCTCATTGATCTAAACTTATACATCTTAAAGGTTTTGTTGTGTCTTCCCACCCTAACCTGGGAGAATATTATAGGTCCTTTAGAAGATAGCTTAATTATAAGAGCTATAATCAACATAGGAATAGCACATATGGTAAGGCCTATAAGTGAGCAAATAATATCTACAATCCTTTTGCTTAACCAGTTTAGGGTATTGCTTAAGGGCACATTTCTAATATTAATTACAGGGAGTCCGTATAAATCCTCTGTATATGGCTTTGAGGAAATAAATTTATAGTAATCTGGGATAAATTTAGTATGAACACCGGACTTTTCACAAGTCTTTACAACGTTTTCAAGGTTTTCATATTCGTTTATGCTTAAGGTTATTGCTATTTCATCTAGAGATATTTTGGTAAGGTACTCTTCTAATTGATTAAGCTTCCCAATAACAGGAACTTTCTTGTAACTGGTACCAATCTCCATATTGTCATCTAAAATTCCATGAACATAGTATCCCCATTGAGGGTTGGAAAATATACGGTCAATATATGCTTCTGATGCACGGCTATAACCTACCAATAAAATATGCTTTAAATTATGACCTTTTTTTCGAATGGTCCTAAGAATTCTAGCTAAGGACATTCGGGCAAAGGTGCACAAGATTATATTAATAGAAGTAAACATAGCAAGAAAGAATCTTGAGATGTTGCCTTCATCTAACATGTAAAGAAAGAAGAAGTAAAATGCTAGGCCAAGAATATTAGCATAGGTCACATGGAAAAATTCATTCCATTTTCTTTTTACACGTTTAGGTGTATATAATTTTGCCTGATTATATATTATTAAGTACAATGGTATTAGTAAGTATAAACTCTGGGCATATACACTTAGGGGATAGAAGGTTCCCACTTCAACATTGAGGAAACTTAAATTAGTAAGAAAACTATAAAATCTAAGATAATATGCAATTAAAAATGATATAACTATTATAAGGGCGTCCATTAATATATGGAGTCTATTAAGCATTTTTTGATTGTCTTTAATCACACTATAACCTCCTAGGTCGGTAAATCTAATATTATCTGACATTAGTTCATTACTATAATACATGATAAATTTACTTTCAACAATAAAGTTTTAACTTTTCTTCACATTCTTTACACAAAGTGCTGATAAAATATGATTAAAGAAATTAAAGGAGTGAGCTTTATGGATAATTATAACCAAGATAATATAAATGAAATCCCCAATAATTCGGACAATTACAATAGTAAACCTGAATATAGTTTTTGGGCTGAAAATACTGGAGTTTCAAATGGATATAATTATTATCATCAGTATAGACCCCAGCCAGAAGTAATAAAGCCTAAGAAGAAAGGTGTAAGTAAGTTTTTTTCATTTGTTTTTAGGGCTTTAATCTTTGGTATCTTAGTAGGTGTAGCCTTTGCCGGTGTTCAATTTGCTTATTACAAAATCTTTCCTGATGCATTTGCAAATAATAATAGCTATATTCTTGGGTTGGTGGAGGATGATGTAAAGTCAGATGTGAGACTTAAGGTAAGAAGTACTGAGCGGGGGACAGTAAGCAGTGTTCCTGAAACAACTGTTATGAAAGTAGCAGAAATGACGATGCCTTCTATAGTATCCATTTCTAGTACCTCCACCCAAACAGACATATGGTTTGGAATAGAGTATCCTTCAGAGGGTAGTGGATCAGGAATTATAATAGGAAAAGATGAAGATGAGCTCTTTATTGCTACCAATAATCATGTAGTAAGTGGAACAGATAAGATAACAGTAACTTTTATAGATGATTCCCAGGCAGATGCAGTAATTAAGGGAACGGATACTGTTGCGGACCTGGCGGTTATTACAGTGAAGTTAGATGATTTGGATAAGAGCACAAGGGATTCAATTGCAATTGCAAAGCTTGGCAACTCTGATGATGTGGAAGTTGGAGAAATGGCAATCGCCATTGGAAATGCCATGGGATATGGTCAGTCTGTTACTGTGGGATATGTCAGTGCAAAAGACAGAAAAGTAGAAGTGTCTGATAATTACAGTTATAAAACCATGGTACTACTTCAGACCGATGCTGCTATTAATCCAGGTAACAGTGGAGGGGCATTGATTAACATTGATGGTGAAGTTATAGGAATTAACACAGTTAAGTTTGCCAGCTACCAGGTTGAAGGAATGGGATATGCCATCCCCATATCCAGGGCAAACCCTATTATAAATGACTTAATGAATCGCGAGGTTCTAAAACCAGAGGAAAAGGGCTTCCTAGGAATAGGGGTTACAGATGTTACAGATGATGTATCTGAACGATTTGGAATACCTATGGGTGTGTATGTCTCAAGTATTGTTGAAGGCAGTGCAGCAGATAAAGCAGGTCTTAATGTAGGAGATGTTATACAATATGTTAATGACACGGAGATTTCTTCAAGTGTGCAGTTAACTGAGCTTATATCAAGCATCCGAGTAGGTACAGAGATTGAAATCAAATATATGCGTCACGTAGATGGTGACTATAAGGAGCATACTGTATATGCAAAACTTGGATCTAGAGATATTGTAGAAGAGTAATTATTAAAAGAGTTGTCCCATAGCACATGGATATGGGACAATTTTTTGTTAAATATTTGTATGCAATCTTTCCTTCATTAGTAAAATCATGTTATAATATATAAGAAGGATGAATTTTAGTCTATAAGTTAAAGATAGACAGGCTTGTAAAATACAAAAGGAAGGTATAGCGATATGAACAAGGATAATGATGACAATAAAGATAAAATAAATATAGAAGACAGTGATAAGAATAAGCAAGAAAGCTTCTGCTATCTATGCAGAAGACCTGAAAGTGTTACTGGAAAGTTGGTTGAAATACCAAATCAAATACATATCTGTGCTGACTGTATGCAAAAGTCCTTTGATATGATTAATAAAGGGGATAATCCTTATATAAGTATGATAGGAATTCCTCCTACCATGTTTAGTGCTACAGAGAAAAAACCTCAAAAGAAGGAAGAAGAGGAAGCGGATATAGATTTTGATCGATTAAAAATTCCTTCTCCCCATATAATTAAGGCAGGTTTAGACCAGTTTATTATAGGTCAAGATCATAGCAAGAAAGTGGTATCTGTAGCTGCTTATAATCATTACAAAAGAATTAGCTCCAAAGGGCTTGATGGTATTGAGATAGAGAAATCCAATATGCTAATGATAGGACCTACCGGATGCGGTAAAACTTATCTTGTAAAGACATTGGCTAAGCTCCTTGATGTTCCTCTTGCCATTACCGATGCTACAACACTTACCGAAGCAGGATATATTGGTGATGATGTGGAAAGTGTAATCTCAAAACTTCTTGCAGCAGCAGGTAATAATGTTAAAAAGGCGGAGCGAGGCATAATATTTATCGATGAGATAGATAAGATAGCCAAGAAGCAAAACACTAATAGCCGTGATGTAAGCGGAGAATCTGTACAGCAAGGCTTATTAAAACTTCTGGAAGGAAGTGATGTGGAGGTACCTGTGGGAGCAACATCAAAAAATGCCATGGTACCCCTAAAGACAATAAATACAGAGAATATTTTGTTTATATGCGGAGGTGCATTTCCTGACTTAGACAAAATAATTAAAGCTAGACTTAACAAGCAAACATCCATTGGTTTTAAAGCAGACCTTAAGGATAAGCATGACGATGATATTAATATTCTTCAAAAAGTTACCTTAGATGATCTTAGGGAGTATGGAATGTTGCCAGAGTTTCTTGGTAGGCTTCCTATTCTATATACCCTTGAGGGACTTAATAGAGATTTGATGGTTAAAGTACTAATGGAACCAAAGAATGCAATTTTAAAACAATATCAAAGTCTTCTTGCTATGGACGAAGTGGATCTTACATTTGAACCAGAAGCTCTATATGCCATTGCTGATAAAGCACTGGAGAAAAAAACAGGAGCCAGAGCTCTACGGGCAATATTGGAAGAAGCTATGCTTGATATAATGTATGAGATTCCCAAGGATGAGAATATAGGTCGTGTCACTATAACCAAGGATTATATTGAAGGAAAGGGAGTTCCCCTTATTGAGATGCGGGGACTGGCAAAATATAATAGAAATTCTTAAATATTTGACAATAAGTGGAGGGCATTTATGGCAGAGAAGTTCATTCCTGAGATAGACGGAATCCTAAGAAGACATATGATTAGGGTTCCTAACGAAATTGATAAAGCTAGTGGAATAAGAATTTTTGGTAAGTTAATCCGTTCTATTGTATTTACTACAGATGTGGCAGTTATACGAAATTGTAATGCAAATGCAGTAATTGCGGTATATCCATTTACACCTCAACCAATTATATCCCATTCTATTATTACGTGTTCAGATGTACCGGTGTTTTGCGGCGTTGGTGGGGGAACAACTACTGGACATCGTGTAGTTAACCTAGCAGAGCATGCTGAATATCAAGGAGCAGTAGGGGTGGTTCTTAATGCACCAACTTGTAATGAAACTATTGAATTTTTAAAGGAATGTATAGAGATACCTATTGTTCTTACAGTGGTATCAGAAAAAACTGACATAAAAAAGAGACTTGAAAGTGGTGTGTCCATCTTTAATGTATCCGCTGCATCTAGGACACCTGAGATTGTAAGAAATATCAGAAAGGATTATCCGGATGTTCCTATTATGGCAACAGGAGGACCTACACCTGATTCCATACTAGAGACTATTGAAGCAGGAGCCAATGCCATAACTTATACTCCGCCTTCTACTTCTGATATATTCAAAGGTCTTATGAATAAATATCGTGAACAACATTAAGGGGGGAGTTATGGATGCATAAGTGGGGCAGGTTAATGAAGGTTAACAGGTTAAAAACTAAAGAGCCTATTACCAATATACATATTAAAGAAACTAAAGAAGAAGAAGAACATGAAATAATAGAGATGGAGATTCTTCCAGAGAAGATCATATGTCCTGATTGTGGAGGCATTACCCTGCAGAGTTTGGAGTTTTGTGACAAATGCGGGGGAGAAATATAAAACCCTATGCAAATAAATATTTATTGACAAAATATTTATTCAAGGTTATTATAGA
>JAAYNY010000112.1 GCA_012520635.1 Clostridiales bacterium
TAGCACTACCTATAATATCCGCTATGGGGGTTGAGGCTGCTATTATTCCAACGGCAGTATTATCTACCCATACTATGTTCAAGAATTTTACATTCAAAGATTTGACTGATGAAATCTTACCAATAACAAAGCATTGGAAAGATGAGAATATTGATTTTGACAGTATCTATACCGGTTATCTGGGATCAGCTGAACAGATTGATATAATGGCGAAAATATTTGATGAATTTAAAACCGATAAAAACCATATAGTTGTAGATCCTGTAATGGCTGATAACGGTAAATTATACCCTGCTTTTGATATGGATTTTGCCGGAAAGATGGCTACTCTTTGCGCTAAAGCTGATATAATAATTCCAAATATCACTGAAGCTTCTTTTATGACTGGTATGGAATATAAGACCTCTTATGATGAAGCCTATATAAAAGAAATGCTAAAAAAACTTTCAGAGCTTGGTTCAAGAATAACCATTCTTACTGGTGTAAGCTTCCAAGAAGGTTCCATAGGTGTTATGGGTTATGATAATCAAAGTGGTGAATATTATTATTACAAACACAAGAAAATAGATACCTCATACCATGGGACTGGTGACGTATTCTCCAGTACTCTAGTTGGTGCTATTGCCAACGGCCTTACTTGGCAAGAAGCTATTCCTATTGCAGCTGATTATACTGCAAAATCTATACAACTGACTATTGATGATAAAAATGGTCGAACATATGGGGTTAATTTTGAAGAAGGAATACCTTATCTATTAAAAAGAATCGGAAAATAAAAATGAGACAGGGGGACGTTTCTCCTGTCTTTTTCCTTGACTGAAATGAGACAGGAGAAACGTCCCCCTGTCTCACCCCTGTCTCATATAGTTTGAATCAGATGTTCAAATGATTGTTCAAATCTTACATCATCTTCTTCTGTCCGCTTCTTTGGGCCTTTAAAATGATTTTTTCTAGAAGCTTTCCTAAGCTTTTGGGATACATGCCTTTGCATAAGCATACCGTCAATATTGTCATCAGTATACCACTTGCCTGATTGATGTATAGCAAATGCTCCTTTGCCAAGAACCATGGCTGCTACTCCATAGTCCTGAGTTACTACCAGATCACCTTTCTGGCATAAGTTCACCAGGGCAAAGTCCACAGCATCAGCTCCTGCACTAATTATCTTAATCTGACTATAATCAGAGTGTAACACATGATTGGTATCACATAGAAGAGTTACAGGTAAATTATATTTTCTTGCTACTTTTTCCACTATAGCTACCACAGGGCAGGCATCTGCATCTACGAATATTCTCATAATACTCCTATCTTTTAAATTTATACATATATAACTTTTACATCACCAAATATAATATTACCCTTTATATATACTATGGGGGATTCCGATATTATATTATTATTTCTAATGGTAAAATCACCAAATACGGTACTGCTTTCATTTATAATTTTCCAATCTCTTGGTATAAATAATTCCACATCCCCAAATACAACATCTAAAAAGATATCTGCTCTTCCAGATTCGATATGAGCATTATCAAAATACAGTTTAACATCACCAAAAACAGCTCTAATATTAGCTTCCTTAAAATTATCAGTATTAATATATTTAATACAGTCTCCAAATACAGTAGAACAATTTACCAAACCACCATCCTGTTCATTCACATAAGCTGTGCTATAATCAGCACTACTTCCAAAATGAATATAATGACTACCCTTATTAAATACAAGGGATAAACCTAAGCTTAAAAAGAATGCTGATAAAAAAACTGGCCATGGTCTTAACCCCGGGACATTTATTTGGTCTGCGTAGACTATTAATATGACTCCTATAGGAAAGAAAATCCCCCAAAAATTAATTCTTTTAAGACTTAAGATGATTAAAGTTACCATAAAGGCTGTTACTACAATATCAAATGCATTTATCCCTGTAAAATATCCAAACTGATTTAAGATAATTAGTATGGCTATTAGGATCAAGGTCAAGCCCATAAATGCATTGTGTTTATTTATTCTCATATACATTCCCTCTTTTCTTCTAATCTTAATATTAATGATTTATAATAATGTCTGGAAACAAAAACTTGCTTGTGAGTATTTAAGAACTGTATTTCACTTGAAGATGCCAGATTTTTTGAGATTGAGTAAATATGATTTATGTTTAGAATAGTTGATTTTGAAACCCTCATAAAGTTTCCCGGCAGCAACTCCTCCAGTTCATACAAACGATATGTGGTTTCATACATCTTGCTGACTGTATGTGCACTAATACAGTTATCTGATGTTTCAAAGAAGAGAATATCATCCAGGGATATGTAATAATCAACATTTCCTTGATATAACTTTAGATGCCTTGACCCCTTAGAAATCTCCATAAGTGTATCGTAAATTTTTTGAATTTTCTCATCAAGTTTCCCACATCTTATGATTATTTCATCTTCTTCATTTATATTATCATTTATCTCTATTCTTACTTTCATCTTATCGCTCCTTGATTTTATTATATTTAAAAAGCCAAGAATGTAAATAGCCACCAAGCAAGTGGTAGATTATAGAAGCTAAGAGGTAAAAAAATAAGTTTATAATGTAAAAAGTGGCATACCAATACCAGTTTATCCAATGTTAATGATAGTATCAGTATACCTTATTAATAAAAATAGTTCTTTTTTATGTATTATAAAATTCCAGGCATCTCCAAAGGTGGAATACTTAGGTTAATATTGTGATTTTTTATTCATACTTTAGTACTATTTTACACCCACCAATAATATCATAATATGCCGTAGAATTCTAGGCTTTCTTCATAAAAACCTTTGTTAAGTTTTATACAAAATTGTCGATATATATATATATCATTTTGCTTTTATTAACAAATGGGTTATAATAAATAAAAAGAATAATAATCTAAGGAGTTAAAGTCCAGCGGTGTTATGTCAAGAAAAAAATA
>JAAYNY010000113.1 GCA_012520635.1 Clostridiales bacterium
CAATTTCATTACTTTCATCCTCATCAATATTATACTCAATAAGTTTTTCTTCATATGCCTTCCTGTCATTAGTCAGCCAAAGAGAATAAAAATACTGTCTCAAACTTTCTTTCCTATGGTTTCTTTCATAAGCATTTAAAAATGTCTCCCCTGCTTTGCCTGGGCCATATATATATAATTTTGCAATTGCAAGATTGTGAAGTACATCTCCATAATCTTTTGGACTTAGGTCACTTGCCTCATGAGATTTAAGTATTCTTTCATATTCAGCTGCAGCTTGAGCATACAACTTTCTTTTTAGGTAGGAGTTTGCTTTTATATATAGCCTCTTTGCCAGAGGCATTATTCTAATCTGGTCAACTGCCTTAATAATCTTTTTTATTTCCTCTTCTGTATAATAATCACAACTGCATAGAACAACTGCCAGCAGGGTCTTATAATCTGCCCCCTGTTCTATTGAAGCCTCTAGCTTGTCAGCCCTATCCGGAAGACAAAGCTCAGTTCTTATCCAGTCAATTAAAGAATCGGACAATAAAGACTCATCTATAAAATAAATATTATTATAGATGTAATAACAGAGTTCTTCAATGGAATACACCCTCACTCCTGTAGAGGGCATAACATATGGACGTTCTGTTCTTTTCCCACTACAAAGAATTAATTTACCCATTGCTTTTCCTCACTTTGTCTTAAGTATCTTATTTCATTCAATCATTTCCATTATATACTCAGCTATTTTACCACTGGCCTGGTAGATGTCTCCAAATCCCAAATCATTAATTACTATATGAGCCCTGTTTCTATCTACACATGAAAGGCTTAGCTTAAGTCTAGTCATACGGCTTGACCTGTCTGGAATAGGGTTTAGAGTTATCCTTTCCCTAACAATCTCCTTGGTCATAATATTTCTAAATATTATCTCCATATCTGTAGTATCATCAGGAATTACTTCTACTTCTCTATTCACCTCATACCATGGCACTGCAGCATCTGTTAACAATACTTCCTGTATGTTACCATCTACATACGCTCTTATTGAAACCGAACACACTATCATATCGTTATCTAGAAGAATTACATTATCCAGATTCCCATCCCCTGAAAATTCCTTAGCTGCATAACAAGCACCCTTTACATAAAGGTTTTGTCCCACAAACACTCTTCGGCCAGCACACAAGCTTTTAAATATATCTTCAGCCCAGTTTCCCTTAAAACCCTTTCCTGTAAAATATAATGTGGTAATAATCTTCTTATATAATACGGTGTTAGCTAAATTTTCGAATGTATACTTAATATCAACTTTATTATCTTTTACAAGATCCAGATTTAAGGTATCTGATAAATCTTCTTTCTCCATATCAGCTATCATAGGCTTTTGTCTGCGATTAATACTAATCTGATAAAAACTCAGTCCTTCTTCATTAAAATCAAATAGCCCCACATCATTTAACCACAACTCTTTTGCTTGACTTAAGGCATAATACATAAAACTACTGCCATGACTCATAACCGTAGCCCTATCTTTTTCTATTCCAAGCATAAAAAGTGCATCATAAACTCCATCTACAAGTCTTTGATCCATCTTATCTATGGTCACAACTATCTTGGTGATGGTTTCTGTGGGAAAGTAGTCTTTGATAAGGGTTAATGTCTTTCGTAAATATTTTTCTAGCAGTTCAACCCCGCTGTATCTTTCTCCAAAGATCTCTACCTCTTCTTTATTATTTATCTTTTCAAGTATATTATCAACCAATACTCCTAAGCCTTCTTTGCCACATGATATTGCTTCTTTACCATATAGCCAAATTCTAGAATCATTTTTTACACATAAAGCAGTGGGAATCATCATGCTATCCTCTTCCTCACTAGTGCCTATCGGTATTGGCTCATAAGTTTTATAGCTATAGCAGCACAGCTGTGAATAATCCTCACAAAGGTCGTAGCCTACAATCAATTTCCTTGAATTATCCATTCTCACTCTCCTAAAGGCTTAAAACATTCTTCTATAATGTATTCTGATTTAACGTAAGCTTCCATCATCTCTAATAAAGCTCTTTCATCTTGTACATCCATTGCCACTAGCATCATATTGATACGATCATACTTTGACTCCTCTTTAAGGTCATTTTCCCCTTCAAAAGTCAAATAATATTTTTCGCTTCTAGTAACTTCCCCAGCATATTCCTCTGTAATATAGTACTCTAATTCTTCATTATAAAATAGTATGAACTCCTTCACATGAATCCCTAATAATACACTTGGCATAGGCTCAATTATAAATTCACTTTCATGATTAGCTTTTAATAACCTGTAATGGATGAATACTTGTTTATTGGGGTTTGTTCTATGTTCCACATAAATTTTATTGTCTAATTGATCTGGTAGCTTTATTAGCTTCCTATACTTTTGAAAAAATGGTAAAACCAATCCCTTTCTCTCAAATCTTTCGATATTATAGGAAATAAAATTTATATCATTTTCACTAAGCTTACTATTATCAACATTAAATTTTAACCAAGCAAGAAGATTTATATTATTTTCTTCATAGTTCAGCTCCCTGCGTATTATAGAAAATAATTCATTATCACCTCTTATATCATGAACAAGATATCTGTATGAGTAATAGGTAAGGAAGGCTTTAACCAACTGGTGTTTTGTAGCTTTATTATGATAACTAATAAACACTTCATATACTTCCTTATAATCGGCCTGAGTAAATAATATCTGTGTTAGTAGCCGCTCCTCTAAATCCCTTGGGTCTACATCAAAGCCCACTGCTGCCTTCCATAAGGAGAGCATATCATTAGTTGGACCATCATAATATGTCACCAGATAGTTAAGTATGGTTAAATCGTATTTACCCTTATTAAATATATAATAGCAAAGAGATACTAACAATTCTTCCTTTATATCCAGACCTGAATAGCTAATCCAACCAGAACACAGTTTTAGAAGTCTGTTAATAGAAATCCCATCAGCTCCAATAAATTCAAGAGCATATAGAGCCTTATTATAATATCCTCTTACCACCATATATTCTAAATATTTAATTCTCTCTTTCTCATTAACCTTAGAGATATCCAGTTGCATAAGATACATCTCTAATAGATCCCCATTATAATTCTCATAATAATACTCCACCAAGGTTAGGAGACAATCTATATAATAACTTTCTTTTATATTTGGTAACAATAATGTTAACTTATTTAATGATATTGTATCTTCATTTACCACCCTATTTCTCTGATAATGATCAAATAAGTGAAGTAATAGCTTAGGGTAGTTCTCATAATCAAGCTTCAATCCTTGAATTTCTTCCGTGACAAGTAGAGGTCTTAAGCTATAATCCACAGAAACTACATAACGATTTCCTTTTCCATCTACCAAGAAGATACTGGCATCTTTAGTATATATATCAATCTTTGCCACTCCATAATTAAAGGGAACTTTTACTTCCTCTTCTATCTCTTTATGTACAACAATAACACTTACCATATTAGGATTATCACAGTAGATTTCTTTTGTGAACATCACATCCGGAAGATATTCCATAGCTATATTCTTAAACTCTGGCTTTCCCATGAACTCTTTATATAAAATGGCCAGATTAGAACTGATTTTCCTTGCCTCCAACTGTTTGCAGGCAAATAGCTGGATCTTCTTATAGTAAGTTTGATAGATCTGTTGATTTTTATCTTTATTTTTAATTATATTGGCATACAAGTATGCTCTTTTCTTATCATTAAGACTACTATTATAAACAAAATACAATAAGATTGGCGTAGGTAGGGGCTCCATGATATTCTCATCAATGGTATGCATATAGTATTCGTATAACTCAGTGATACGAAGTTGGGCATGCACCCCACGCTTATACCATTCAAAATACTTACTATCTCTTTTATACCCTTTAATAAGCAAGCTACATATGGCAGATAAAATTTCATCTTTCTTATGTGTTTTATAGAGTCTGGTCAGTCCTATAAATACTACCTGATTGTAAAACTTAAGTCTATTTGCCAGATAAGTATATTGAAGTGCTAAATCCATTGAGATACAGTCGTATTTTATTCCAAAGTTCATGACTTGTATGGTGAAGTCTGTTAATTCCCTTAGAAGATAAGGTTCTTCTTTGAAGATACATATAGCTTCATAATAAAGGATGGGTGAATAACATCCTGCCTTATATTGTTCTATGATATCGGCTAGTTTGTAATTTTTATTCCTATCATATCGCTTGTCTGTAAATAGGAAAAACCAAAGAATTCTCCAATCAGAATTACTGGAATAATAACGACTAATAGTATCTGCCACATATTGAATAGTAGTATCATCTTTCTTATATAGAGCCAAAAGATAAAGATAAGCACAATATTCAAAGACGGATTTTTGTCGAAGTGCCGCCTCCTCTACACCTATCTCATCAAGTAACTTTGCCGCCAACTTATTATTGTCAGCAATAATTGCTAGATGTATTTGAATTAACTTTACTAAAATACTTTCTCCAGGGTCTTTAACCCTCATTAATAAGGAATTTATGTGACTTGTATATTCGGCTATAGTTATACGACCAATTCTAAATTCAAGATAACTTCTAGAAAAATCATAAGCCAGTTTTTCATTTTTAATTAATCCATAGTCCTGAGTCTGGGCTACTTCAGAAGATGTAGCCTTATGCTTTTTGCAAACTACTTCAACTTTTATTTCTTGATGGACTGTTTTTATCCAAATTGTGCCGTAATTATTTCCCGGACGTAAATTATTGGCACTTATAACAAAGGACACATTATGGTTATTACCTATAAAGCTATCAGCCCAGAGATATTTCTGCTCAAGCTTAATAAAAGGGGCATCGGTACTAACCCTTATTTCAGCATATCCCCAATTGTTTTTAGTTAGAACTAGCTTATCCATAAAATCTTCATCTGATATTTCATATTCTAACTTTGTGTTATCAATTTCTAGACTTATTTTTGATTTTTTGTTAACTGCAATTAAGAATTCCTCAAGGGCTTGGCTTGTAGATATGCTTTTTACTAAACTTCTATAGATTACATGATGTTTTTCATTTTTTAGTATAATCTTCTCAAAATCCTCAGAGCGAAATACTTTCTTTGCTTCAGCCCAGTCCATTCGTGATAGATTGGCAAATTCAAAAAGATTCTTTACCTTACCTATGGAGGTATTTATTGCTGGGGTCAATATTGTCACCACAAAGGGCAAGACAAGTTCACCACAATCACTAATTATGGTGATATTACCTTCAATATTATCTGAGGGATTAAGATAGCTAGCATCAAATCTATATGTAATAACAATCTCTTTACCACTAAAAGTAGTGTCATCAAAAGTAAGCAATCGACTTGAAGAATGAAGTATCCCCTTCATATTACGGTTAATACTATTACTGATAGTGAAGTTTCCTTCAAACTGCTTTCCTGCCTCAATACTTATCTGTATTTCTTCAACAGAAGTTTGTGGTAAAGGAAGCTCATATTCAAATTCTCCAATAGCAAATCTGTCTATCTTTTCTCTCAACATATCACCCCAAATCCCGTCATCTACTTACTAATAATTATAATGCATACATAGAAAAAAAGCTAGTCCTATGGAATAGTCAAGAAAGACAGAATAAACAACTATAAACAATTTATAATTTATATGAAAAGAATATAATAATATTGTTTTATATTCCATATTCAACTATAATTATAAACCTACTAGTCTGGTAAGACATAAGACATGAAGAGACTGATAAAGAAAATCAGATATCAGTCTTTTTAATTGACTACAAAAAGAAAGGAAAAATTATGCTGACAATTTTACGAAATTTTAAAAAATCATTCCTAGGGATTGTATTCGTAATAGTCCTCCTATTAATTCAGGCTTATTGTGATCTATCCTTGCCTTCATATACCTCTGATATTGTAAACATAGGCATTCTCCAAGGCGGAATAGAAAGTCCTGTTCCTGAAGTAATAAGAGCTTCTGAGTTCAAGAAGATATCGCTCTTTATGAATAAGGAGCAAGAGGAGGAACTGTTTAATTACTATTCTCTACTTGATAGGGATACTCTTAGCCAAGATAATTGGACTAACTATATAAGGAAATATCCCTTATTATCAAATGAAGACTTATACATTTGGAATGGTGAAGGCGAGGAATTTATAAGTGAATTAATCCAGGGTCCTTTACTATTAAAATATGGATTCGAACACAGACCAGACTCCTCAGATACCAGTGAAGGCCAGATGTTTGACTTTGAACTTCCTAATGAAATGCCAATGGATATGTTTAAAGACATGGATATGTTTGAAGTTATTGAGTCTCTTAGCCCAGGACAAAGGGCAGCTTTTATCAATCCTATTATGGAACAGATTGGTCAGTTACCTGACACCCTTAAAATTCAATCTGCTATAACATTTGTGAAAGCAGAATATGAGACCATAGGCGTAGATGTTACTGGTATTCAATCAAGATATATCCTTCTTGTTGGTGCTAAGATGATAGCTCTTGCTCTAGCAGTTATGATTGCATCTATTCTAGTTACATTAGTATCTTCAAGAATCGCAGCGAAAATAGGAAGGGATATGAGAAGTAAAGTATTCAACAAGGTTTTATCTTTCTCCAATGCTGAGATGGATCAATTTTCAACAGCTTCTTTAATAACTAGAAGTACTAATGATATACAACAGATTCAGACGTCAATTGTAATGCTAGTACGTATCGTTGTATATTCTCCTATCTTAGCCCTAGGGGGAATTGTTAAAATACTTAATACTAACTCCTCCATGACCTGGACATTGGGAGTAGGAGTTTTAGCAGTATTTACTCTCGTAATATCCCTCTTAATTATTGCTATGCCAAAATTTAAGATAATGCAGACCTTGGTCGATAAGGTCAACCTTGTCTTAAGAGAAATTCTAACAGGTCTTCCTGTAATACGAGCTTTTAGCAATGAAAAACATGAAAGCAAACGTTTTGATGGTGTAAATAAAGACCTTATGAAGAATGGTTTATTTATTGGTCGCTCCATGACCTTTATGATGCCTGCCCTTATGCTGATTATGAATTTAATATCAATCTTAATTATATGGGTGGGTGCAGATAAAATTAATATGGGTACTATGCAGCCTGGTCATCTAATGGCATTTATCCAATATACTATGCAGATTATTATGTCATTTTTAATGCTTACCATGGTATCTATCATATTACCAAGAGCTGCTGTATCAGCAAACCGTGTTAATGAAGTCCTTGATAAAGAGCCTACAATTATGGATCCTGATAGTGAAGAAACTATTAATAAGGATAAAAGAGGACTACTGGAATTTAAAAATGTACATTTTCGTTATCCTAATGCCAAAGAAGATGTATTATCAGATATTAACTTCGTGGCAAAACCTGGTGAGACCACCGCTATAATTGGTAGTACTGGTAGTGGAAAAAGCACCTTAGTTAATCTAATCCCAAGACTTTATGATGTAACTGAAGGGGAAATTCTTTTAAATGGCAAAGACATCAGAAAGATTTCTCAGAAAAAACTAAGAAAAAGACTGGGATATGTTCCTCAAAAGGGTATTCTCTTTTCAGGCACAATCCAATCTAATATAGGTTTTGGAGTAGATGATGCTCCTATGGAGACAATAGAGAAAGCCGCTAGAATAGCTCAAGCAAAAGATTTTATAAATGAAAAATCAGATGGCTATCAATCCCCAATATCTCAAGGAGGAAGCAATGTATCTGGTGGTCAAAAACAGAGATTATCTATAGCCAGAGCTATTGCCAGAGATCCTGAAATATATGTATTTGATGATAGCTTCTCCGCTCTAGATTACAAAACCGATAGCAATTTAAGAAAAGCTCTTCAAGAAGAGTTATCCCATAGCACAGTTATTATAGTTGCTCAAAGAATTAGTACGATCATGAACGCTGACCAGATTCTAGTGCTGGATGAAGGAAAAGTTGTAGGAAAGGGAACTCATAAGGAGCTACTAAAAGAATGTGAGGTCTATTATCAGATAGCATCTTCACAGTTATCAAAGGAGGAGTTGACTTATGAATAAGACTGAACAAAAACAATCAAACACTCGTCCTAGAGGAGGAGGTCACGGACCTGGACCTGGTATGCCAGTAGAAAAGGCAAAAGACTTCAAAGGAACCATGAAAAAGCTTATGACATATCTTGCTAATTATAAATGGGCCTTTATATTAGTTTTTATATTTGCCATAGGAAGTACTATATTTTCAATTATTGGTCCTACCATACTTGGGGATGCCATAACAGAAATAGTTAATGGATTGATAGATAAAATAAAAGGTGGAGATGGGATTGATTTTGCACAACTTGGAAAGATACTTCTCTTTCTAATATTCCTTTATAGCTTATCAGCTCTATTTTCATTTATACAGGGTATTATAACTACAGAAATTGCCCAAAAAGTATCTTACAAGTTTAGAAATAGCATTTTGGAGAAGATTCATAAAATGCCTATGAATTTTTTTGATAAAATGAGTTATGGTGAGATTCTATCAAGGGTAACTAATGATGTTGACACCTTAAACAACAGCCTTAATCAAAGCTTAAGCCAGTTAATTACTTCTGTTGTAACTATTATTGGTGTACTTATCATGATGCTTAGAATTAGCCTTCCTATGACCCTATTTGCCTTATTGGTGGTTCCCATCTCTGGAGCTATTATGGGCATCGTTGTAAAAAAATCTCAAAAGCATTTCCAGAAACAACAGGAATACTTAGGTCATGTGAACGGACTTGTTGAAGAAGTCTATGGTGGCCACAATGTGGTCAAAGTATTCAATAAAGAAGATGATGTAACCAAAGAATTTGATGAAACCAATAATGTTTTATATGAGTCTGCATGGCGTTCACAGTTTCTATCAGGGGTAATGCATCCTCTTATGCAGTTTGTAGGAAATATAGGTTATGTTGGAGTTGCGATTATTGGTGGTTACCTTACCGTAAGAGGAAGAATTGAAATAGGACAAATTCAATCCTTCTTCCAGTATATCAGAAACTTCACCCAACCCATAGCTCAACTGGCACAAGTAGCCAATATGTTCCAGTCCATGGCTGCAGCCTCTGAAAGAGTATTTGAATTTATGGAGGCAGATGAGGAAATTGCAGATACCGATACGCCTTTATCTACTGAAAATATTAAGGGCAATGTTGAATTTAAGAATGTAAGCTTTGGATATGACAGTGACAAGATTATTATTAATAATTTTAATGCTAATATATTAGATGGTCAAAAAGTTGCTATAGTTGGGCCAACCGGAGCAGGTAAAACCACTATAGTTAAGCTATTAATGCGATTCTATGATGTGAATAATGGTGAAATACTTGTGGATGGTCATAATATAAAAGAGTTTGACAGAAATGATCTCAGAAGTATGTTTGGTATGGTATTACAAGACACCTGGCTATTTAGCGGAAGTATTATGGATAATATAAGATACAGCAAGTTGGAAGCCACTGATGAAGAAGTTATAAAGGCTGCTAAGGCTGCCCATGTTCATAATTTTGTTAATACTCTACCTGATGGATATGATATGGTTCTTAATGAAGAATCTGATAATATTTCCCAAGGTCAAAAACAACTATTAACAATTGCCAGGGCTATTCTTGCCAATCCAAAGATATTGATACTAGATGAAGCCACAAGCTCTGTAGATACCAGGACTGAGATTTTGATACAAAAGGCTATGGATAACCTTATGAAGGGAAGAACCAGTTTTGTTATCGCCCATAGATTATCAACTATCCGTGATGCAGATATAATCCTTGTTATGAATGAAGGAGATATTATTGAACAGGGTAGCCACGAAGAACTACTGGCTAAGGGTGGTTTCTATGAGCAGTTATATAATTCCCAGTTTGATCATAGCTCATAAATAATAGTAAAAATATAATACTTATGCTAATATATTAATTAATAATATATAGGGGGTATTAAGTATGAATAATCAATACAAACGGCTTGGGATTAGCCTTTCGGAAAAGGAAAAAAAGCAAATTATTGATGATATTATTTATTTCTTCGAGACCGAAAGAGATGAGAAGTTAGGTATCATCGGTTCCGAAAGCATACTTGATTTATTTATGGATACACTGGGAACCACTATCTATAACAAAGCCCTAGACGATGCAAAGAAATGGTATGATATAAGAATGGAAGATGTAGAAGCAGATTTTTATTCATTGTACAAGCAACAGCCATGATTCGTCCTTGAAATCAAAAAGCCCCTTCAATGTTTCTTGATATAGGAAACACTGAAGGGTTTTTTTTAACTTATTTTATCTTGTTTAACTAATTTTGTCTAATTGCATCTATGATGAATATTTAAAATTCTTTACCTGGTCAAATTCATCCTGAATTTCTTTTGAGGGTTCCTCTGTACACAGGGATACAATTACAATTACCAGACAAGAAAGTACAAAGGCCGGTAATAATTCATAGATATCAAAGTAGCCCCCCAGTGGCCTAATAAGGGTTTTCCACAAAATAACCATGCCCCCTCCGGTCACCATGCCTGCTATAGCTCCTTCTCTTGTTACCCTCTTCCAGAATAGGGAAAACAGCATTATAGGTCCAAATGTTGCACCAAACCCTGCCCATGCAAATGAGACAACTTTAAAGATAACACTATCCTCTTCTAGGGCAATTATTGCAGCAATTACTGCTATAATCAACAAGGTTATTCTAGACATACGAAGAACTTGTTTATCAGTGGCCTCCTTCTTTAGGATTCCATGATAAATATTCTTTGAAAATGCCGAAGCCGCAATTAAAAGATAAGAATCAGAAGAACTAATAGTTGCAGCCAGAATTCCTGCCATCACAAGGCCTGCAATAAGTGGAGGAAAGAAGCTGGTTGATAGTAATATAAATATGTTCTCAGAACTTGATTCTGTAAGCAAGTTGGTAGGATATAAATTTCTTCCTATAATACCTATAAACACTGCAACAAACAAGGAAATAGCACACCAAACAGTAGCTACTCTTCTTGATGTTTTTAGTTCGTTAGGTTTTTCTATTGCCATAAATTTAAGTAAAACCTGAGGCATTCCAAAGTAGCCTAGTCCCCAAGATAAGGTTGAAACTATAAACAAGGGGCCAAAATTAATCGCCTCTCCAAAGAAAGGTATTCCCTCTGATACTACCTGTACATCATCAATAAGTGTAGGCTGTGCTACACCAAAGAACTCTAAGAAACCGGGAATAGCTTTTGCATTCTCCATTACTTCAGATATCCCACCTGCCTTAGCAAGTCCAGCTATAAAAACAACTATAAGAGCCACAAACATTATTATTCCTTGCATAAAATCAGAAGCACTCTCCGCAAGAAAGCCACCTATAAAAGTATAAACTACTACAAATACTGCTCCTACAAGCATCATAGGTATATAATCTACAGCGAATATTGTACTAAAAAGTCTTCCTACAGCCACAAAACAGCTGGCTGCATATACACTAAAGAATATTAATATAAATAAAGCAGCTATAGTTAAAATTATTTTTTTATTTTCTTTAAAACGATTACTTAAAAAATCCGGAATAGTTATTGCATCACCAGCTACAGAGGAGTATGTACGAAGCCTCTTAGCAACAAAGAGCCAATTGAGATATGTACCAATCAGCAAACCAATAGCAGTCCATACCGCTTCCCCTAAACCACACCAATATGCAAGTCCTGGAACACCCATTAGCAAGTAACCACTCATATCAGAAGCTTCTGCAGCCATGGCAGTTACCCATGGACCTAAGGATCTTCCACCAATCAAATAGTTATCCGAACTTTCGCTAGCCCTTTTAGCATAACGAAAACCTATTACAATGACAATAGACATATATACTGTCATAGCGATAATATATTGAATCTTATCTCCCATTCCCTATCCTCCTTTAAATGATTATGCATATTATAATATATAATCTTGCATTTGTATAGCATTTGTTTAAAGCGATAATGCTCTACCATAGAGAAGTGGGGGCTTTGCTTAATTTATATCAGGAACTTCTGTGGTACTACCCATACCACCATTTCTAATTTTCTCTTGCTCATCATCCACAGTTATCCCATATTCCACAAAGATACCCTGCATAAATCCAGTCCCTTCTGGAATATTAGCAACTTTTTCTTCATTACTATCATTTGTTAACTTACAGAATATATGGCCTTCATTATCAGATCCATAGTAATCACTATCAATAATTCCTACAGTATTATTAAGTTGAATACGGTACTTAAAACCAAGACCACTTCTAGGATAGCATTTTAGCACCCATCCATCTTCAATCCTTACACGGATACCTGTGGGTATCTTGATAGTTTCCCCAGGCTTTAGAGTGAAATTTATGGGACTAAAAAAATCATACCCAGCAGATCCTGAAGTGGCTCTTTTAGGTAATTTCAACTTATTATATATTTGCTTAACTTCATCCTTATTATCAGATGAGAAGCTATCCATCCAATCTTCCAAAAACCTATCTATACTTACTTTTTCAAATTGTGCAATACGTTTCATATTTCCTCCTATTTATGGTGTCAGGCACCGGTGTCAATTGTGTGAACTTCCTGTGAACGGTGTCAGGCACCGGTGTCAAAAATGTAAACAATGTGTGAACGGTGTCAGGCACCGGTGTTAAAAGTGTCCAGTAATTTCTGTGCTGCTTTAGATATAGGATTTTGCCTACTTGTGATAATGCAAATGTTACGCTCAGGTATCTCCTTCTGAAACTCCAGTTTGAACAACTTCCCACTTTCTAATGCTTCTTTAGCAAAATCTTCTACAATGCAGCCTACTCCAAGATTTCTAATGGCGAATTTTACTATTATATCACTGGTAGCTAGTTCAAATTCTGGATTAAGGATTACTCCCTCTTTATGGAGAAAATCATCAAGATGTTTCCGTGTACTGGTATTGTGCTCCAGACTGATGATAGGAAGTTTCTCTAGTTCCTTATAGTCCATTATCTTTCCCTGAAGGCTAGTAAATTTGCCACCTGCTACAAATATATCCCGGATCTTTTTAACTGGTCTATATTGAACTCCGGATTTTAGCTGGAATGGTTGGCTGACCAAACCAAAATCAATCTTACCTTCATAAAGAAGGGAAAGGGTGCTTGGTGTGGGAGCGTTGGTTACAGATACTTTAATTCCAGGATATTTATCATGAAAATGTTCTAAGTAAGGAAGAAGATAATATTGGAGGGTCATATCACTAGCACCGATTCTGATTTCTCCATGTTCTAAATCCAGCATCTTTTGAAACTGTTTCTCTCCCAGTTTAATATATTCATAGCCCCGTTTTACATAGGAATATAAGGATTCTCCCTCAGGTGTCAGCTTGACCCCTTTAGGTATCCTCATAAACAAGTCAGTACCAAGGCTTTCTTCTAAAAGCTTTATAGATTGACTTACTGCAGGCTGAGATATGCATAAATCTTCCCCAGCTTTAGTAAAACTCCCAGCCTTGGCCACATAATAAAATATCTTGTAATATTCCAGATTTATATCCATATAAGCTCTCCTTATGGAGTGTGTCTTTGTCATATGATACAGTATAACACAGGCTTAATTATATGGACAAGATTTAAATCACCAAGATGATATGGTTCATCTCCTTAAATGCAAGAAAGGAGCAAGATGTGAATAATCCCACCCCACTCCAAATATAGTCAATCATTAAACATTATCTTCATGATCCTTTGGCAACTCCGTTGGATAATTACTTGTGAAGCAAGCATCACAATATCCCATATCTTTGCCTATTAAATCATATAACCGTTCTACGGAAAGATAACCTAAGCTATCTGCTCCGATTAAATCACGTATCTCATCAACAGTATTGTTTCTAGCTATTAGCTGATCCCCTGTAGGCACATCTGTTCCATAATAACAAGGGTATAGAAATGGGGGTGAACTAATTCTTACATGAACCTCAGTTGCTCCTGCTGCCTTTAGCATCTTAACAATCTTAGCACATGTGGTACCTCGGACAATTGAATCATCTATCATTACTACTCTTTTGCCCTCCACCACTTCTGAAAGGACATTAAGTTTAATTCTTACACTAGAAGCACGAGCCGCTTGTTTAGGCTTTATAAATGTCCTTCCAACATAGCTGTTTTTTATAAATGCCATACCAAATGGAATTCCTGATTCTAGGGCATATCCTATAGCTGCAGCATTTCCCGAATCTGGTACCCCAACCACAACATCTGCATCCACGGGATGGGTTTGTGCTAGAATTCTACCAGCCATTATTCTTGAATTATATACACTTACACTGTCAATTCGGCTATCTGGACGGGCG
>JAAYNY010000114.1 GCA_012520635.1 Clostridiales bacterium
TAATCCGCCTTTAACTCTTGCCATTTTCTATTCCTCCTTATCACCAGCACCTATAGATAAAATCTATAGATATGGTAAGATTTTCTTAATGTTTTTTGCATTAGTTTGATCAGTCATTGTTGCTTGTCTAAGATTTCTCTTTCTCTTAGCGGATTTTTTCGTTAGAATATGGCTCTTGTAAGCCTTCATTCTCTTTAACTTACCGGTTCCTGTTTTCTTAAAACGTTTTGCTGCAGCTCTATTTGTTTTTAATTTTGGCATGATGTTTCCTCCTTATAATTGTACAGATAAACTTCCTATTTTAACGTTTTTCTGATAAGAACATGGTCATAGTTCGCCCTTCAAGTCTTGCTTGTTTCTCAATTACGGCAACATCTTCTAGCTTCTTATAAAAATTGTCTAAGATTACCCTTGAAGAAGATGTGTGTGCCATTTCACGACCTCTAAAACGTAGTGTTACTTTTACCTTATCGCCCTTGGCCAAAAACTTTCTTGCCATATTGGCTTTAGTATTTAGATCGTTATCATCAATATTAGGCGAGAAACGAATTTCCTTCACCTCTGTAACCTTTTGCTTCTTCTTGGCCTCTTTGTCTTTTCTAATCTGCTCATACTTAAACTTACCGTAATCAATAATCTTGCATACAGGTGGTTTTGCTGATGGAGCAATCTTTACAAGATCCAAGTTTGCTTCCTGCGCCATTTTCAATGCTTCTTTTGCTGACACAATACCCAGCTGCTCTCCATCCTCACTTATAAGGCGGACTTCCCTATCCCTGATCTGTTCATTAATCATTAAATCGCTAATAGTATTACACCTCCATGGTTATACATGTTTATAGTTGCTGTTATCCAAAATTTCCAATAAAAAAAGGTGGATAACTAAGAATATCCACCTGTTTATGCTTATAATTATTCCACACACAAAGACACAGCCTAGTGTATGTTAATTTCATAATAACCCGGTCACAGTAAATAATCATTTACGCTATGGGTGAGAGATGGATGCTCTTCTTTTTGTGAACTCAATCACAGCTTATTAATTATATCATCTTAATTCATGTATGTCAAATACTTTTTTCTAATCAAAAACCATTCTTCTTATTAAATATGTCTACTGGCTTTGCAATTGCTGTGCCAAGTATGCCACTAGTAATAATCTCTGCAAGAGCATTAAAACCAACCATTGCAATAATCAATGGGACTACGCTAGATACATTAAGATCCCTAGCCATACCCTGGATTAATTCTGACTTATAAAAGAAAATCATCAGACTAGCCATAAATAAAACTGTATTTAGTATTGCCCCCGATATACTGGTAATAACATAGGATACAAACTTTGTCTTATCACTTTTTTTAAGAAAGTGAAATATCAATCCTGTCAACCACCCCATTAGTACTCTTGGCACCATACAGGTAATAAATGTTCCTATAGGACTAATAGCAAAAAGCGCTGTTCCAAATGGCTCTAGTCCAAAAGCACGGGCGAAGCTTGTCAACCCAAATATTCCTCCTAGAATTGCACCAGCCATAGGTCCTAGGGTTATTGCCCCTATAATAACAGGTATACCGATTAGGGTAATTGATAGCCCTACCATATTAATATATCCAATGGGGGTGAAGGCCATAATAACAATGATGGCCGTAAGTAGTGCTAACTGCACCATTTTTAGTGTACGTACATTCGATACTGCTCTCATAATATCCTCCTTTTTTGGCTGTCTTTCAAATATTATATCTTTTGTTGATAGACAGTCCTAAACAACTGACTATAGGTAGGATTTACTTAAACACACCTTTTATAGCTGTATAAGTAAATTCTTCGCTGGTTGCTTGCCGTCCACTGGGGTACGGCAGCACCAACAAATTTAGTAGTCTTATTATATACTACTAGCTTAATAATGCAAGTAAATTTATTTTATTTTTTAATAATATATTTGTTATTCTTACCATACATATACAGGGAACCAAATAAGAGTATGCCTCCTACTATAATTGCAACCCCTATGGTTAAGTACTTACCAAGAGCAAGTAATTGAATCAAAAATCCCAAGCCGTTTATCACCATATGAAGAAATATAGGTGCAAGCAAGGTTCTGGTCTTCTCATAGAGATATCCAAGGATAAGGCCAATAGCAAAAGCGTAAATACCCTGCACTATATCCAAATGATAGATCCCAAAAGCCAATGCCTGAATAAAATTAGCTAAAGGAAATGAAATCCCATAACGGAGTCTATTATATAAGATTCCTCGCATTAAAAATTCTTCAAATAGCGGTGCAAACACTATAACATAAGCAGCAACTATGATTATATCAGCATCAAAAATCAAAGTCATGGTTTCATCATAATATGAGAAGACTCTTTCAAATAAGGGTCTAAGCAGGGATAATACTCCTGAGATAAATAGCTGGCATCCTATTCCTAACATAAGATATAGCAAAACATTCTTAATAGAAAATACCTCTTTTAAATCAATTAATTCTCCCCGTCTATGACTCATGTACTTTTTATACCATACATAAAGCAATATACATGATATCATAATAGCCATAACCATTAAGCAATATTCAATATCTGAAGATAATACACTAAGTCCTGTAACATACATAAACAAATATGTAATTAGTGTATACAGAAATGACACTATAAATACTGCTAAAACCATCATTAATAAACCCTGTATTATAATTAAAGCTCGTTTCATCATAGTCTCCATTCTATGCAAGAACTGCTGCCGCTAAGCAAGAATTAACCCATAACAATCTCTACTTCGTGAAGCTTTCCATCTCCAAAGATAGGTAGTATATTACCAGATATTTCCTTGCCATCTACAGTGACCTTAGCCACACCCTGGGATACATGGTTAGGATTCTTTACATTAATTCTGTAAGTATCTCCTCTAAACTGTCTTGTAATAGTATAACCATCCCAGGCTTTAGGTATAGAAGGATCTACCATTAAGCCATCATATTC
This sequence comes from Clostridiales bacterium, assembly GCA_012520635.1. Lineage (GTDB taxonomy): Bacteria > Bacillota > Clostridia > Lachnospirales > Lachnospiraceae > Mobilitalea. Next base: position 2,980 of record JAAYNY010000114.1, read on the forward strand.
TGGTTTTATTCCTAGGATATACTGAGATATGGCCACGAAGTTCCAAGAAGCTGTACCTGTAAGCCAGGAGTTCTTAGCCTCTCCAAATCTGCTAGCATCTTTACCAGCAATCATCTGAGAATATACATATGGCTCTAATCTATGAATCTCAGATCTTTCCTCAGTATAAGCAGGAGCAATTCTTGTATAATAATCAAATGCCTTATCTCCACGTCCTACAAGTGCCTCAGCGGCTATAATCCAGGCGTTGTTGTGGCAGAAGATTCCTGCATTCTCTTTATATCCTGCTGGATATGTAGATATCTCACCGTACTCGATATAATATTTTGTATAGGCTGGATTAAGCAGAACTAGTCCGTACTTTGTTCCTAACCTTTCATCTACAGCATCCAGTGCCTTAATTGCTCTACCATCATCTATTCCACAATTACCCATGATACACATACCCTGGGATTCAATAAATATCTTGCCTTCCTGGTTCTCCTCGCTTCCAATCTTTCTACCGAAGTCATCATAAGCACGAACAAACCAAGAACCATCCCAACCATGTTCCATAACTACATCCCGCATTTTCTCTACTTCTTTAAATGCTCGCTTAGCCTCATCGGTATTGCCTGTCTTCTCCATAAGTCTGGCATACTCTTCACCAATGTAACAGAACATTCCAGCTATCATAACTGATTCTGCTACCCTACCATCCTTACTGGTTGTAGTCTGGAATGATTCTCCAGGCTCAGATGAGAAACAGTTCAGATTTAGACAGTCATTCCAATCCGCTCTTCCTATAAGTGGAAGCCCGTGAGGTCCTAAGTTATTAAGTACATGATCAAATGATCTCTTCAAATGATCCGAAAGCGGTGTGCTCTTTGATTCATCATTATCAAATGGTGTCATAACATCTAATATGGAATAATCACCAGTTTCCTTGATATATGATGTAACAGCTAGTATCAACCATAATGGATCATCATTGAAATCTCCACCAATTTCATCATTACCCTTCTTGGTTAGAGGCTGATACTGATGATAAGCTCCTCCATCCTCCAATTGAGTAGAAGCTAGGTCTATAAGTCTTTCCCTTGCACGATCAGGAACCTGATGAACAAATCCTAATATATCCTGATTAGAATCTCTAAAGCCCATTCATCTTCCTATTCCAGATTCGAAATAAGAGGCACTTCTTGATAAGTTAAATGTAACCATACATTGATACTGATTCCATATATTAACCATACGGTTAAGCTTTTCATCATTAGAATCTAAAGTATACTTAGATAACAACTTATCCCAGTGATCAGCTAGCTCAGAAAGAGCCTTATCAACTGCCTCTACTGATGAGAATTTGTTGATAATATCTTCTGCTTTCTTCTTATTAATAATGTTCTTATCTACATCATTATCTTCCCACTTCTCATCTTGCTCATTCTCAACATAACCAAGTACGAATACTAATTCTTTCTCTTCACCAGGCTCTAGGTTAACTTCTAGGCAGTGCGAAGCAATAGGATGCCAGCCGTCTGCAACTGAGTTAGTGGCTTGTCCACTCATTACTGCATCAGGATTATGGAAGCCATTATATGTTCCCATAAAACTTTCCCTATCAGAATCAAAACCACTTATAGGAGCATTAACAGAGAAGAAGGCGTAGTGATTTCTTCTTTCTTTATATTCAGTCTTATGATATATAACAGAATCTTTAACTTCAACTTCACCTGTATTATAATTTCTCTGGAAATTAGTCATATCATCCAGAGCATTCCATAAGCACCATTCAACAAAGGAAAATAATTTGATTTCCTTCTTAATATCTGAATTATTCTTAATAACAACCTTATGAATCTCTGCGTTGATACCAAGTGGCACAAAGTAGGTTATACTGGTTTTTACACCTTTCAGCTCCCCTGAAATTTTAGTATATCCCATACCATGTCTGCACTCATAATTATCAAGGTCTCTTTTTACAGGAGCCCAGCCAGGTGACCATACATCTCCCCCATCATTAATATAATAATATTTACCCCCTCCAAGATCCAAGGGAACATTATTATAACGATATCTTGTTATTCTCCTAAGTCTTGCGTCCTTGTAAAAACTGTAACCCCCGGCCGTATTTGAAATCAATGAAAAATAGTCCTCTGATCCCAAATAATTAATCCACGGGTATGGTGTCTGAGGGGTAGTTACTACATACTCCCTATTTAAGTCATCAAAAAAACCATATTGCATTCAGTAAATCCTCCTTAATATTATTTATACTCATCAGTATTCACATTATATTACACATAGTTTTTTATTTCAACTTAATACTGTACTAGTCCCAAATATTTTTCATCATTTTCTAACCTAATTTTAATCATATACATATAGGATATTAAAGGTTTTAATTGACAATTACAATTAGTTCAAATATACTTTTAATAATGTATAAAATAATATAAAAACATGGAGGTCTATCATGGGAGATTTTAACGACAACAATTTTCCGGAACAACCGGATGTTTCCAATGATGATAATACATTGGAAAGCCAAACATCATTTAATCAAAACGAAAATGAATCAACTTACTGGGAGACAGGGGTGATAGGAGAAACTAATCAAACACCAGTTGATAATGTTAACTATGATCAAAACTATCAAAACTCCTATCAACATACAGGAACATACAATAGTCTATATGAAGCACCCCAAAAGAAAAGATCTAAGGCACCTATTGTCATTGCTTTAGTCGCTGTCCTACTTATTGTATTTTCTGCCACAGCCTTTGCTTTTAGCGATAAAGCTAAAAACACACTGGCTATGATGACAAAGAGTCCTGCAGAGTATTTATTATATGTAGAAAAGAAGTCTGTAGAAGAATCTATGGATAAATTAACCAAGTATATGAAAGCTAGCGGTTTAGGTCAGGATGTTGCAATGGAACTTTCCTCTAAACTTTCATATGATAAGGATACTGTAAGTTCTTTGCTAGCTGCTGCTAATGGTATGACTATTGAAGATCTTGAGACTTATTTAGGTATATCTTTAGATACCATAGGATTTGATTTAATAGTTGCACTTGAAGATAAGATGATCTACGAAGAACTTGGTTTAAATTTTAATAATATTGATATTATTTCAGCCCAGCTCTTCATGGATAGTGCAGCCAAGGAAATGTTGATTCGTATTCCTGAATTAAGTCCCGCTTATCTTAGACAGTCCCTTGACATGAGTGAATACGGCGCAAATGATTTTGATATGGAAAACTATAACAAGGCCATTGATCTTATAAATTCCGATAGGACTACAGAATTTTTAAAACGCTACTCTCAAATTATTACATCTGAAGTTAAGGACGTAGAGCTTACAAAGGGCAAAGATCTTACTGTTGGAGATATCACAGTAAAATCTAATGTACTAACTCTTACTTTAACTAATAAGACAATGACTAATATCGCTAAAAAGGTACTTGAGGCGGCAAAGGATGATGAATATCTCATTGATTTATTCTCCCTCTACTCCATATCTAAAGAAGAGTACCAATATGAACTTATTTATGCACTTGAAGACCTAGAAACATATCCAGATAATGATGAAGAAGTCCTTGTTATGGAAGTATTTGTAGATGGCAGTGGAAATGTACTTGGCTTTGACACAACTGTTAAAGATTCCGATGAGCTTGTTGCCAAATTCGGCTATACTAGTTTAGAACAAAATAATAAAGGCCAGTATAAATTCCACATAACTGATCCTGCCTCAAGCAATGGTTTAGAAGTATCAGGTAGTCACACCATTAATAATGGTGCTTATACTGGATCAGCCAGTGTTGAGTTTATTGGAAGCGAGTTTTCTGGTATGAGTTTCAACATCAAATATAATGATGTTAAAAGTGAATTTAAAAACAATAGAATCTATTCCTACGGAAAGATAAATATTTCTTCCTTTATGATGATGGGTTTTGAAATAACTATTGAACATGACGTAAAAGACTCAGCACAGTTATCAAATATTTCTCTCAACATGGGAAGTTCTCCACTTGTAACACTAGAATCTTCTACTAAATATCTTGATAACTACAAAGTTCCAAAACCTGACAGCACCTCAGATGTCTATGATACTATTACCGAGATAGATGCTTATTCTTCTTCTATAGACACAGACAAATTTATCTCTGACTTATCAGATAAGTTAGGTGTTGATTTAGAAAATCTTTTTGGAAACTTTATTCCATATTACTAAAAATTAAAACACTTCAAGGACAGGGGAAGTTCTAACCCCTGTCTTTTTTTGTCCATTTTTTATAATTATTTTATAAGTAATTTCTTTTATTCTACTAAAGCTTATGTTAAACTAATAGGCGACTTACAATATTATTTAATTAACCTAGCTATTAAAAGAACTTTTATATTATTGGAGGATTAAATGTCTAAAAAAACACGTCTAGGGGATGATGCTTCAATATATCAGCCTAAAGCCCAATTAAGTGAAAAAGAAAAACTAAAAGATATGCCAATCAAAAAAAGATTTGCTTATCTTTGGGAATATTATAAGATTCATGCTTTAATAATTGTAGCTGTCATAGGATTTTCAGTTTACATTATTCATGAGATAAGGACACCTAAGGCAGATATTGATTTATATGCAGCCATAATTAATAACCCTATTGAAACAGAAGTTTGGGATGATTATGAAGCCAGAATAATGGAATACCTTGAACTTGACCCAGTAAAATCAAAGATATTTTTTAACGACATGTTTGTCTATAATAGCACCCCTGATTATGAGATGAGTGCACGGCAAGCCTTTGTCGCATATGTAACAACTGCTAATATTGACCTAGTGATTGCACCTCAATCAGAGTTCTCAAATTATGTTATAAACAACTTTCTTACACCATTGTCCGATCAACTTCCTACGGATTTATACGGGGCCTTGACCAATAACTTTTACCTTGCAACTACAGAAGACAACCCCAAGGTATCTGCCTATGGCATATATGTAGATGACACCAAGTTGTTTAAAGATAATTCAAGGCAACTTGAAGATGATCCTTTTATAATTGGAATCGTAGCAAATTCTACACATAAAGAAAATGCCGTTAAATTTATTCGATATATATTTGCAGAAAATTAAGCTTGCATGGCTAATTTATTTAATCAAAACAAACCTAGAAATCAATAAGGGATTACAGCTTATAGCTGTAATCCCTGATAATTTTTTTCTTATTAAATGACCTTTTGCCTATTTCTTAGTTATATATCCCTGTGCCTTTAGTAGTTCAGCTATGAGCACTGCTCCACCAGCTGCACCACGGATAGTGTTATGGGATAGTCCTACGAATTTATAATCAAACAAACTATCTTCTCTAAGACGTCCAACCGTTACTCCCATACCTTTCTCATAATCTCTATCAAGCTTTGCTTGTGGACGGTTATCTTCTTCAAAATACTTAATAAACTTCTTTGGAGCACTGGGAAGATCCAGCTCCTGAGGAAGACCCTTAAATTCGCTCCAAGCTTTGAGTATTTCTTCCTTAGAAGGCTTCTTCTCAAAACTTACAAATACTGCTGCCGTGTGTCCGTCTGTAACAGGAACACGAATACACTGAGTAGTAATAGTAGGTCCCTCTGCTTTTACTATCTGACCATCTTCTACACGTCCCCATATTCTTAAAGGTTCTTGCTCACTCTTTTCTTCTTCTCCACCTATATAAGGAATTATATTATCCAACATCTCAGGCCAATCATCAAAGTTTTTACCTGCTCCTGAGATTGCTTGGTATGTGGTAGCCACTACTGTCTTTGGCTTAAATTCCTTTAGGGCATGTAATGCAGGAGCATAGCTTTGTATGGAACAATTGGGTTTTACCACAACAAATCCTCTATCAGTTCCAAGACGCTTCTTCTGTGATTCAATTACATCTAGATGTTCGGGATTCATTTCAGGTACTACCATAGGAATATCAGGAGTCCATCTATGGGCACTATTATTAGATACAACAGGAGTACCTGTCTTAGCATAGGCTTCTTCTATAGCCTTGATTTCATCCTTAGTCATATCCACAGCACTGAATACAAAATCAACCATAGCTGCAACATCTTCAATATCATTAACGTCTTTTACAATAAAACCTTTTACTTTATCTGGCATAGGTGTAGCCATCTTCCATCGTCCGCCTACTGCCTCTTCATATGTCTTTCCTGCACTTCTGGGACTGGCTGCTACAACAACCACTTCAAACCATGGATGATTTTCAAGCAAAGTTATAAATCTTTGTCCCACCATACCGGTACCACCTAAGATACCTACTCTTAATTTTTCCATATTCTCTCCTCCAGCCTTAAATTAAAAATCCCATTTTTTAAATCTGGGTCGTTGTTCTTGTATGGCATACATCTGTCTCTCTAGTAAGTATACTATACTCTATTTTTATAAAAAATCAATTGTTTTTTTACTTTTTTTAAAATTTTGTAAGTTATGATAGAAAATATCACATTTCACTCTAATATTTAGTTATTTTTGTATTGGTCCAATAAAGATTCCAAATCACTGATACTTTCCATCTCATTTACCCTATTTCTTAATTTGGCTGAACCAGGATAACCACTTGTATACCATGCCACATGCTTTCTCATTTCTCTCATGCCTATATATTCTCCCTTAAGTTCTATAGACATTCTTGCATGACGTATTATCATATCCACAAGCTGATCAAAATCAGGTTTGGCTTTAATAACCCCAGTTTCAAGATATTCTTTAATCTGCTCAAATATCCAGGGATTTCCCCTTGCTCCTCTGGCAATCATTATAGCGTCACAAGCAGTTTCTTTGATCATCCTATAAGCATCTTCTGGGGTAAATATATCACCATTGCCTATTACAGGGATTGACACAGCCTCTTTTACTCTAGCTATAATATCCCAATCTGCTTTGCCACTATAATACTGTTCTCGGGTTCTGCCATGAACTGCTACAGCAGCAGCTCCACTTTCTTCAGCTATCTTAGCTATCTCCACTGCATTTATACTATCCTTGGTAAATCCCTTTCGGATTTTTACTGTAACAGGTTTTTTTATAGCCTTTGATACTTTAGATACTATCTGGCCTACTAAAGCAGGGTTATTCATCAAGGCAGAACCTTCACCGTTATTTACTACCTTTGGTACAGGACAACCCATATTGATATCAAGAATATCAAAATCCATATCTTCTATTTTCTTTGACATGTCCGCCATTATATCAGGATCAGAGCCAAAAATTTGTATAGCAACTGGTCTCTCCCTATTATCTAACTCTAGAAGCTCTTTTGTATTTTTATTATTATATTTTATACCTTTAGCACTAACCATTTCAGTACATACAAGATCCACGCCTTTTTCCTTGCATAATAAGCGAAATGGCAGGTCAGTTACCCCCGCCATTGGACCCAAACACAATTTTCCCTTAATTTCAACATCACCTATATAAAAACTCATATAGTACTCCAATCTAATTAATTTTAGATTTATTCTTATCCGCTATAATCTTTAATCCTTTAAGCAATAAATCAGGATCATATATATCTATAACATCAGTATTATTTGCAATTATCCTTCCCAAACCTCCAGTAGCTACAACCGTACATTTAGTAAGCTTAGCTTCTTCAATCATCTTTTTAATTATATACTCAGTCTGCCCAATACATCCATATACAATTCCAGCTTGCATACTTGTAACTGTATCTTTAGCCAAAATAGTATCGGGAATTGCAATCTCAACTTCAGGAAGCTTTGCTGTACCTGACCACATGGCATTAGCAGCCATCTTTATACCAGGACCTGTTACTGCCGCTATTAATGAGCCGTCCTCAGTAATTAAATCATATTTGTTAGCCGTTCCAAAATCAGCAACAATTACAGGGCCTCCATATATCTCATAGGCTCCTACGGCATCTGCTACCCTGTCTGCACCTACTTCCTTGGGATTGGGTATAGGTATCTTTATTCCAGTTTTGGTTCCTACGTCCAGACTAAGTGGTGTTAGTCCTAAATACTTTTTTATTCCTAAGTTTAGAGAATACATTATTCTAGGAACTACAGAGGATACTGTCACAGCTTCTATATCATTTTTATCTATTCCACGAAGCTTAAGCAGATCTGCTATATAAAGGCCATATTCATCCGATGTCCTATTTGTCTGTGTGGTAAGACGAAACTTTGCCTTAATATCATTACCTTCAAAAACACCCATAGTTATGTTCGTATTACCAACATCAATTACCAATATCATATAAATAACCAGCCTTTCATAATAGATTAGATGGATCCTCGTCAAGGAAAAACACCTTATAATATGTCTCAACACTCTCCAAAAGCTCTTTCCTTGTTCTTTGGATTTCTTTGATTTTTAGAACACTTCCTATCTCATCATATAGTATGTCTTCCTCATCAGCCTTAGTTTGTAGTAGTAACCTTCCATCTTCCTCAAACTCTAAAGATAAGATACCACCTACATCTTCTGTAAAGAGAACACACATGATTTGCAGCTCTTGCCTAATCTGCTCAGGAAGGGTAATAAAATCATCATTAAAATAAAATTTTCTTTCATATGCACTACTTGCACATAGTACTACTTTGTCCTGATACATTTATCAGACTCCTTGATTAATATTTATTCTTCTCCTAATGTAGCTACCATAATGGCTTTAATAGTATGCATACGGTTCTCTGCCTGATCAAATATTACCTTAGCAAACTTCTCAAACACTTGATAGGTTACCTCATTCCCCTTTACTGCAGGAAGACAATGAAGAACTATTGTGTCAGATTTTCCAGTCATAGCAAGCATATCTTCATTAACCTGATATGGTGAAAGGAGTTTTATCCTCTCTGCTGCCAGATCTTCTTCACCCATAGAACACCATACATCTGTATATATAACATCTGCTCCAGCCACATCAGCCACCTTATCCGTAAGCTTAACTTGACCACCTGACTTACTTGCATATTCATTACATAAAGCAATCAGTTGCTCATCTGGCCAAAGGGTCTTAGGAGATAGGATTGTAATATTAATACCCATCTTAGCTGACCCAATTATAAGACTGTTAGCCATATTGTTTCGACCATCACCAGCATACACTAGATTTAACCCCTCAAGCTTACCAAACTGCTCTTTTAATGTCAAGAAGTCAGCAAGAATTTGTGTTGGATGATAGCTATCAGTAAGTCCATTCCACACAGGAACCCCGCTGTACTTTGCCAATTTTTCTGCACTTTCATGGGCAAATCCTCTAAATTCAATACCATCAAACATCCTGCCAAGTACCCGCGCTGTGTCCTCAATGCTTTCTTTATGTCCTAGCTGAATATCATCTCGTCCTAAATATTCAGGATGCCCTCCCTCATCAATACAACCTATTGTAAAAGCACATCTGGTTCTTGTTGAAGGCTTCTCAAATATTAATGCAACGTTCTTGCCTTTTAAGCTTTGACCAAGGATTCCTTTTTTCTTATTCTCCTTTAGCTTTGCTGCAAGATTTAGTAAGTATTCAATTTCCTCCTGAGAATAATCTTTTAATGTTAGAAAACTACGTCCTTTTAAATTCATACCGATTCCTCCAATTTACTGCTTGTTTATATTTATAAGCCGTTAATGTTTATTTATACATTATTCCAATTTATCTCTCTTGTCAAGAAAAATCTTAGCCTACTTTAAAAAAATATATATTCTGTAAATAAAGATTAAAAGAACAGTTACTATTAAATGTATAGTCTTAAGCAGGCTTAATCCGATTAAGAAAAATATTTTATAGTAACTGTTCCAGATTAGTATATGGGGGAATTTTTACCCTTCTACTTTCTTTCTATTAAATTTTGCTCCAGAATTTCCTTTGAAGTTTTCTTTAAAAGTAGTGCCTTCTCATATTCCTCTCTATATGGCATTACATCTACTTCTTCATTGGTTCCTATACGCCATGCACGACTATTTTCAAATACCTCTTCTCGGGATATCTCAAATATTATGTCGTTGATTGCAAAGGAACCTTCAAAAAGATAAGTGGTAAATGCTACAAATCCCTTCTCTGCATTAGCAAGATCTTGTCCCATAATCAATGTATCATCTAAAGAAAGGCCCATTATGTTGGCAATTGTAGGTAAGAAATCTATCTGACCACCGGTAGTTTGAATTGTTTCCTTGATATTACTTCCGGGAACATGAATAATCATAGGCACATTTAACATCTCATCATAATCATAAACTCGTCCCAAGTAGTTACTTACACTTTCATTAACATCTTTCATACCGCAGTTTAAACCATGATGATCTCCGTAAAGAGCTATTACAGTATTCTCATACAAACCTGCCAACTTCAAGTCTTCAATAAACTGTCCTATTGCTTCATCTGTGTAACGAACTGTTTGAAGATAATCTCCAAACTTTGTATCCATATCCTCTTCTAGAATTTCTAAAGCTCTATACTCTTCATCAAGAATATAAGGATGATGATTAGTTAAGGTAATAACAAAGGAAAAGAATAATCCTTCCTCTTCCTTAAGTATGGGAATCAATTGGCTAGACATGGACTTATCAGAAACACCCATTCCGATGATTTCATCTTGGTTTAGATCCTCCATACTGATATAATCTTCAAATCCCTGATAAGGATATGCATCTTCTCTATTCCAGAACTCCCCCTCATAACCATGGACTGCAAAAGATCTGTAACCTTGCTCCCTCATCAGCCAAGGTAAACCATTAAAAGTATTATCCTCATACAAGCGATATATTTCCCCATCTATTAATGGATAGAGGCTATTAAGGCTGGTGAATTCTGCATCAGCAGTATTACCTTTACCAGTATTAGAATAGAATCTATTAAAATACAAGCTATCATTTGCAATTAATTTATTAAGGTTAGGGGTTATCTCCTGTCCATTATACCAAGAGTTTATCACAAAATCTTGCATAGCCTCTAGCTGAATAACAATAAGGTTCTTTCCCTTACCTATCTGAGAATATCTTGCAAGCTCAATTTCACTTTCATTATCACCTATTACCTCAAAGATCTCTTCCTCATCCATCTTTCCTTTGGTAAGGTTATCCGCCACTGTGTCATAGATGTCTCCTACATGATTAGTAAAAAACTCTATGTTTTTTACCTTAGCAATAGCCGATGATTGAAAAGGATTCACAATAAACACAATAATAAGTATAACAAGTATATACAATGAAGCTTTCAAATTTTTATGTAATTTTAGATTCATGTTTTGATATTTTTTAGAATAAGCTCGAAAAGAGTAATAAACAAATGGTATATCAACAAACAGCAAAAAACTAGCTGGTATAAGGGTAGCTATAAAACTATCCGGTACAGCTGCAACACTTTTTGCCTGCCAAAGCTGACGTACAGATACTGTCTGATTATAGTAATTATAATACATAGTATCAGCAAACATAAGAAGGCTTAATAAACTATAAACCAATAGAAATATTCCACTCTTTCTCTTTAGTCCGCATCTACCAAAACAAAGATAGATTATAGCCCATACAGCCATACTTATGATAATTAAGATCAACTCCATACGATTCACATCAATCAGGATATAATAAATCATCATCTTTAAGGCAAATAAAGTGGTTATAAAATATGGTGATACAATAAATTTCTTAATACTTTTCATATTTCTCTCCTACATTTCACACTCATAAGCAAGTCTTTTGTAATTCATTTACATATTAGTCTCTAAATAATATACCATTATTAAATGATAAATCAAGTAAAATAATCTTAAGATTTCCTTAACGTATAATTAATATGTCAAAATTATTCAGGATTATATTTTTACATCTAAAAGGGGCTACCTAATCTCCCAACAGTTCCTGCACTATGTGAATATACCCTGATTATATCTGTATATACACAATGATAGTAATATGCAAATGGAAATATAGATATGCCCCTTTAAATATAGTAAATAATTTCTCTCTTCTTATTCTTCCTTTAAAACTTCTGAGATGGATTTTGCCAGTCCAGCTACCCCTTGAATCTCTGAGGGGATAATAATCTTAGTTGCCTGGCCATCTGCTGCTTTTTCAAAGGCTTCCATACTTCTTAACTGAAGGACTGCTGGAGTAGGATCTGAATTCTTTAAGAATTTAATACCTTCTGCACGAGCCTTTTGTATCTGGAAAATAGCCTCAGCTTCACCTTCAGCTTCTCTAATCATAGCTTCCTTCTTAGCTTCAGCACGAAGAATTGCCGCTGTCTTCTCACCTTCTGCTTCAAGAATTGCCGATTCTTTATTTCCTTCTGCAACTAGAACAGCTGATCTTTTCTGACCCTCTGCTATAAGAATAGCTTCTCTTCTTTCTCTCTCTGCCTTCATCTGCTTCTCCATGGCATCCTGAATAGCTGCAGGAGGTATAATATTTTTAAGTTCAACACGGGTCACCTTTATTCCCCAAGGATCTGTAGCCTCATCAAGTATCTGCCTCATTTTAGAATTAATGATTTCCCTTGAAGTTAATGACTCATCAAGTTCTAAGTCACCAATAATATTTCTAAGTGTTGTAGCAGTCAGATTCTCAATAGCTATCAATGGATTATCAACTCCATAGGTATATAGTTTTGGATCGGTAATCTGAAAAAATACAACAGTATCAATCTTCATAGTAACATTGTCTTTGGTAATCACTGGTTGTGGCTGAAAGTCAACCACTTGCTCCTTTAATAAGACTCTTTTAGCAACTTTGTCTATCAAGGGCATCTTTAAATGCAAGCCCACTTCCCAAGTAGCCTGATAACCTCCAAGGCGCTCTAAAATATAGGCATTAGCCTGAGGCACAATCCTTATACATGATGATAAGATTAATAAAACCAATATTCCAAAAATTACAACAATAGCTTCTGTAGGCAAATCTATCCCTCCTTCTTTATACTTACCATTAGTTTCACTCCCGATATGTCCTCAACAATTACTTTTGTTCCCTTTTCAATAACTGTGTCATTAACGGATCTAGCGGTCCACTCTTGCCCATTAACCCTGGCAATGCCTGTTCCATTAATATTATTAATTGTAGTAGTAACCATTGCTTCCTTACCGATTACTGCTGCATAATTGGTCTTAACACGTGTAGTGTTAAAGTATTTTTTTACAATAGGTCTAGTAAAGAATAATAAAGCTAGGGAAACCACAAGGAATAATATGACTTCTACAAACAAATTATCGTAGAATAATGATACAATAAATGCTACCAAAGATCCTCCTGCAAACCATATGGTTGTCAGTCCAAGGGTAACAAACTCAATTAAAATAAGTACTGCTAGCAAGATAAGCCATGCAATTGAATTAGTCATTCCATCCTCCCCCTTTCTTTTACTGATACTTCTATTTTATATAAAAACATACAATTATACAATAGAATTATAAGAATTCTAATTATATTTTAATAATTATTATCCTTTCAGCTCTTAATCTGTATTTAATCTTCTTTGTCTAGCAGCTTCATACATAAGTATGGCGGCTGCAATAGCAGCATTTAAGGACTCTACTTTACCCTCCATAGGTATCTTGATTAAATTATCTGCCATCTTAGCAGTTTCTTTAGAAAGACCATTTGCTTCATTACCTATTAACAGTCCACAATTCCCCCGGAAACTGCCTTCCGTATCATACATATCCCCAGATAGATGGGCTGCAAATATTTTATAATTTTTCTCCTTTAACTTGGCAATTATTGAAGTAAAATCTTCTGCTTCATAGTAAGGAAGACGGAAAATAGAACCCATAGTTGATCTAACAACCTTAGGTTGAAGGATATCTGCACAACCTTTATTTAGTATAATGCCAGAGACACCTGCTCCTTCTGCAGTACGTATAATAGTACCAAGATTTCCAGGATCTCTTATGTCCTCTAAGAGTAGCAAGAAGGTGTCTTTATCTTTAAGTATCACATCAAGCTCATGTTCAGGCTTTCTTACGGTTGCTATTACCCCTTGAGGGGTAATTGTATCGCAGACCTTTCCAAAGACTGAATCTGCTATCAGCTCATAATTAAGGTCTTTAAAGAATTCTCCTTTGTTTAACTTCTCCTCATAAAAACTTTCAGACATATATGTTTTGACAAGAATACCGGCATCCCTTGCCTCCTCCAACATTTTAATTCCCTCAATGACAAATAAACCCTGTTCCTTTCGGGCTTTGGCCTTCCTTTGTAACAGGGTTAAATTCTTTATCTGCGGATTATTAAAGCTAGTGATTACCGAAGGTAATTTCATATTAATCTTCCCCTTGCATCTTACTAAGCTTTGCTGCTTGGTCTGCTGCAATTAGACTATCAATTATCTCATCAAGCTCTCCATTTAATACACTATCCATTTGATGTAGAGTTAATTTAATTCTATGATCAGTAATACGTCCTTGAGGGAAATTATAAGTTCTGATTTTTTCTGAGCGATCTCCGGTTCCTATCTGACTTTTCCTTTGCTCAGCTTCTGCACTTTGTGACTTTTCCATCTCCAGTTCATAAAGCCTTGAGCGAAGAATCTTAATTGCCTTATCTTTATTTTTCAACTGAGATTTTTCATCCTGACATGATATCACTATACCAGTAGGTACATGGGTTAATCTAACTGCAGAGTCTGTTGTATTAACACTTTGTCCACCATTACCAGAAGATCTAAATACATCAAACTTACAATCGGATAAGTCAATTTCCACATCCACTTCATCAGCTTCAGGCATTATTGCCACAGTTGCAGTGGATGTATGAATCCTTCCACCAGATTCTGTTACAGGAACACGTTGAACACGATGAACTCCACTTTCATACTTAAGCCTTGAATATGCTCCTTGACCATTAATCATGAATATTACTTCTTTAAATCCACCAATTCCATTCTCATTTAAGTTCATCATATCAATCTTCCAACGTTTACTCTCCGCATACATTACATACATGCGGTATAATTCCGCTGCAAATAGAGCCGCTTCATCACCACCAGCACCAGCTCTAATTTCAACTATAACGTTCTTATGATCATTAGGATCCTTAGGAAGTAATAAAATCTTAAGTTCTTCCTCAATATCTACTATCTTTTGCTTATTCTCATTTAATTCTTCTCTTGCAAGTTCACGAATCTCTTCATCTGATTCTTCATTTAATAGTTCAAGGCTATCATCAACAGTCTTTTGTGCTTCCTTATATTCCAGATACTTTTCAACAATATCTGCCAAATCTGACTGTTCCTTCATAAGCTCTCTATAGCGTTTCTGATCATTAACTACATTAGGATCCATTAGTTCATTTTCAATCTCTTTATATCTTATTAGAATATCTTCCAAACGATCAAACATAGGTTTTCCTCCATTAATCTTCAAATACAAGACTACCATGTACCACTCTGTCAAGGCCACCATAGTCCTTCTTAACATATATCTCAGTAAATCCACTATCTTCCAACATTCTTGATAAGGCCTCTCCTTGGTCGTAGCCAATCTCAAAAAAAACATGACCTCCAGGATTAAGATAAGTCTTTAATTCTTTAATTATCCTTTGGTAAATTAAAAGGCCGTCCTCACCACCATCCAGTGCTAATCTTGGTTCGTGTTCTCCTACTTCAGGCATTAAAGACAATATGTCTACTGATTTTATATAAGGTGGATTAGATACAATAATATCAAATCTCCCTTCTATTTTCTCAAACAAATCGCTTTCTTTAAATGTAAGGTCAACATTTAACTTTTTTGCATTTCTTTTTGCTATATGCAAGGCTTTCTTAGATATATCCGAACCAACACCATTCTTAATATTCCCAAGTTTGGCAAGAGATATAATAATACATCCCGATCCGGTACATAAGTCCAAAACCGATTTATTCTCACAAATCCCCAAGATTTCTTCCACAAGAATCTCTGTGTCCTGTCTTGGAATTAAGACATTTTCATCAACTTCAAACTCAAGACCCATGAACTCCTGAGTTCCTGTAATATACTGAAGGGGAATATGTCTTGCACGCTTATTAATCAAATCATTATATAATAAAGCTTTATCCCTGGGACTTTCTTGGTTTTCACGTAAGAAAAAATCTGATCTAGTCATTCCAAAAACATGGGCTAACAGATACCATGCATCTAGCTTGGCATCCGCTATCCCATTATCATTAAGAATCTCTTGTGCAGATAGCAATAATTCCTTATAAGTACTCATATTATTAATCAAAGCCCTCCATCTTTAAGGCAACTAATCTTCCTCATCGAAATCAAGATATTTATCAAGGGCACGTAAGATTTCATCATCTTCCTCTTCATAACGATTCTTAGGGCTTGCAATTCGAATTTCTTTTGCAGCCGCATATTCGCTTTTAGCCAATTCCTTATCTTTTAGAGAAGTATCTTTTTTTACTCTCTTAGATTTCTTTGTCTCATTAACTGTCTTTGTTTCTGCTTTAATAGTAGTCTCAGCAGATTTCGCCTGAACCACTTCCTTAGTTTCTTCATCTTGGGTCAAAAATGCCTTCCAGTCAAATACCGCCTCAACAGATTGGATTGCAACCTCTATCATATCATCATCCGGTTCCTTGGTTGTTAGTGACTGCATCCATAATCCTGGCTTACTTAAGATATTAACCAATATATTATTTGTACTTCCTGCCAGACGTATGAACTCATAGGATATACCTGCAATTAAAGGAACTAATAAAACTCTAGAAACCACTCTTGAGTAAAGAGTCTCTGGTCTTATTATCACAAAAAATATTAAACTTATTATCATAACATACAACATAAAGCTTGTTCCACAGCGCTTATGGGTCTTTGATTGCCATTTAACATTCTCTAGAGTAAGCTCAAAACCATTCTCAAGGCAATTAATAGTCTTATGTTCAGCACCGTGATACATAAACATTCTTTTGATTTCCTTCATCCTTGTGGCCAGCAAAATATAACCTATAAAAATCATAATTCTTAAGATACTCTCAAATAAATATAATAGGAAGGCACTATCAATCCATTTAGTAAAAAGCTCTGATATTAGCACAGGAAGAACCATAAATAAAAATATAGATAAAGCAAGAGATGCAATAACTGCAAAAAACATAAGTAGTGAACCTGCTTTATCAGATTCCTCTTTTTTGGTCTTTTTCTCCTCTTCTTCCTCTTCAATAAAGCTAGATGTGAAGCTTAAAACCTTCATACCTATTACCATAGAATCAACAAATGACAGCACTCCTCTAAATACAGGTAACTTAAATAACTTCACCTTATCTGAAAAGCTCTTATATTGTTTTTTCTCTACAACTATCTCATTATCTGGCTTACGAACTGCTACAGCGTAGTGATCCTTATTCTTCATCATTACACCTTCAATAGCAGCCATTCCTCCAATTCCGGATGGTTTCATTTTTATCCCAATCCTTTCGTGTAATTTGTTAGAATTTTCATCCTTCATTATAACACAAGTGTATAAATTTTTACATCTATTGTTTTTGCTAATATTATGAATTTAAAAATAGGCTGAGGAAATAAACCTCAACCCAATTTTTAATGCTCTATAAAGTACTCTATTTGTCCTGATCAATACCATATCTACGATTAAACTTCTCAATCGCTCCACGAGCCTTAGCAGCTTTTTGCTGACCAGTATAAAACGAATGACATTTTGAACAAATCTCAACACGGATGTCTTCCTTAGTTGATCCGGTTACAAACTCATTCCCACAGTTGCAAGCTACCTTTGCCTGAAAATAATTGGGATGGATATCTGTCTTCATAATTTCACCTCTTCACTACGAACTAATTATAATTGGCCTAATATTATTTTAATAATATTTCCAACTTTATAAACAGCTTACTAATTATATCATAGCTTTTTTATCATTGCAATACCTAAAAAACGATTTTTGTCTTCTTAATTATTTGAATAAATTCTTCATTGGTTTTTGTTTTAATAAACATATCTATAATTCTCTCTAAAGCTTCTTCTGATTTCATACCACTTAAAGCCTTTCTCATTAGGTATGTAGCTTCAAGTTCCGGTTGATTTAGTAGTAAATCTTCTCTTCTGGTACTGGACTTTTGTAAATCAATTGCAGGAAAGATTCGCTTCTCTGATAAGTTTCTATCAAGAACTAATTCCATATTACCTGTTCCCTTAAACTCTTCAAATACCACATCATCCATACGGCTCCCTGTATCTACAAGTGCAGTGGCAAGAATTGTTAAGCTACCACCTTCTCGCATATTCCTTGCAGCACCAAAAAATCTCTTGGGCATATATAAAGCAGCAGGATCAAGTCCCCCTGATAATGTCCTACCACTAGGTTGTATAGTAAGATTATAAGCTCTAGCTAGTCTTGTAATACTATCTAGTAATATAATAACATCTTGTTTGTGCTCAACTAGACGTTTTGCCCTTTCAATCACCATCTCTGATACCCTTTTATGATTCTCAGGCATCTCATCAAAGGTTGAATAGATTACTTCTACATGCTCTCCCTCAATGGACTCTTTAATATCTGTTACTTCCTCAGGTCTTTCATCTATTAGAAGGATTATTAATCTCATCTCAGGATGATTTCGTGTTACAGCCTTAGCAATTTGCTTTAGCAATGTTGTTTTACCGGTTTTAGGTTGTGATACAATCATACCCCTTTGACCCTTACCTATAGGGGAAATTAAATCCACCATCCTCATAGCAACACCAGCACCTGCCGTCTCCAAATGTATACGTTCATTTGGAAAAATCGGTGTTAAATCCTCGAATTTAGGCCTTTTTTGTGCCTCGTTTGGATGAAAACCATTTACAGATTTAATAAATAAAAGTGCTGAAAACTTTTCACTTTGACTTTTAATTCTAGTATTTCCCGATACTATATCACCGGTTTGCAGGTTGAACCTTCTAATCTGAGCTGGAGATACATATACATCATTCTCTCCGGGAAGATAGTTATCACATCTTATAAAACCATATCCATCCGGTAGTACTTCAAGAATCCCTTCTTTAGTCTCACCACTATCGAGCTGTTCGATTTCAGAATGCTTCGAATGTCTCCTGTCTTCTTTTTGTGTACTATGAGTAATTTCAGGACTAGCAATTTCAGAACTAGTCTTTTCTTCACTAGTTTCCTTTAAATCAAAATTAATTAACGCTTCAATTAACTCACTTTTTTTCAATGAAGTAATTTTCTTCATTCCTTTTTCTTTTGCATGCTCTCGCAATTTAACAAGAGTCATAGAATTATACTGATTATCCATAAATTCAGCTCCTTTGATTATTTATTGGATTCTTTGTTTGGATTGGAATTTGGAGAAGATATGAAATAGAAAATACGCGAAGGACAGCTTAACGCATTTGTGTTATTCCATTATACACTATTTTTTATATATTGTAAATTATTTTCAAGTTTATCATTATATGTATCACTTGCATTCATATCTTTCTGGTGCTATTATTACTATAATTAATCAAGATATTCCAATATTGGTTATAAGTTACTCTTACATGGTTATGGGGAAAGGTTAAGAAGATTTATGTCAGATTATAAATTTAGCAAAACATTTTGGGATGGTAAACGATACCACTCCTTAGATTATGAACTTAAAAAAACATTCGGTATGAAATTATACAAGCTTTCCCTTAACGGTGGTATGACTTGCCCCAACAGAGACGGCACTCTAGATACTAGGGGATGCATTTTTTGTAGCAATGGTGGTTCTGGGGATTTTGCCTCACCTGCTTATTTATCAATTACAGACCAGATTGAAGATGCCAAGAATCTAGTAAGTAAAAAAATCCCCTCAAACAAAAAGGTTAAATATATTGCTTATTTTCAGGCCTTTACTAATACCTATGGTCCGATAGACTATCTTGAAAGGATCTTTAAAGAAGCTATAGAACATCCTGATATTGCTGTTCTTTCTATTGCCACCAGGCCTGATTGTCTTGATGATGATGTTATTGACTTATTAAAAGAACTTAATTCTATAAAACCCGTATGGATAGAACTGGGCTTACAAACAATTCATGAAGATAGTGCAAAATGGATCCGCCGTGGATATAAGCTTTCTGTCTTTGAGGATGCCACAAGAAAACTTAAAACAATAGATGTTAATGTAATTGTCCATACCATTCTCGGCTTGCCAAATGAAGCAAAAAGTGATATGTTAAAGACTATGAGATATATTGGCAATCTTTTCACATTAGGACTTGTTGCAGGAGTAAAACTCCAACTTCTTCATATCCTTAAAGGAACCCAGCTGGGACAACTTTACATGAATAAGGAAATTTCATTTAATCTATCTATGAATGATTATATAGACCTTGTGATCACCTGTCTAGAACACCTGCCTAGAGAACTGGTAATTCATCGTGTTACTGGTGATGGCCCTAAAAAATTACTACTTGCCCCTCTATGGAGCAGTAATAAGAGATTAGTATTAAACACCCTTCATCGAACCATGAAAGAAACAGATTCCTGGCAGGGAAAACACTATACCTAAGGAGGAATTTTATGCCGTCAGATGCTTTTTTATTATACAAATTAATGATTCTTTATATATTAAGTAAGGTTAATTTTCCTTTAACCAACGGGCAGTTAACAGCCTTCATTCTAGAAAAAGAATACACCAATTATTTTAATATTCAACGAACTATTTCAGAATTACTAGATGACGAATTTATTGAAGTAAAAACAATACGCAATAGTTCCCTATATAAAATAACCGATAGCGGAAGAGAAACTCTACTCTTTTTTGACAATAAGATTTCATCAGGAATCAAAGAAGATATCAACCAATATCTTACAGAGAATAAGTATGAGCTACAAGAAGAAGTCTCTTCTCCTGCTGATTATGTCAATGTAAAAAAGGGGGAGTTCTCAGTTAAGCTAAGTGTAATTGAAAGGGGCACCCATATTATCGATTTAACCTTAAGCGTACCAACAGAAGAAGAAGCCATATCCATGTGTAATAACTGGAAGGAAAAAAGTTCCGATGTATATGCTTATCTAATGTCCTTACTGCTAGAAGACTAAGGTTATAGTTGACAAATACCTTTAATATAATCCCAGATTTCATCTTTCCCCTGCTTGCTTAATGACGAGAAGGGGAATATTTTTGTCTCAGAGCCAGCTCCAAGTCCTTCTCTTATCATCTTTATATGCTTTTGTATCTGGCTTCTTTTTAACTTATCTTGTTTGGTGGCCACTATAACGGGGTTGAAGCCATGATATACTATCCATTCATACATAATTTTATCATTATTAGAAGGTTCATGTCTTATATCAATTAATAAGAAGACTTGCTTTAGCTGTTTTGAGCTTGTCAGGTAACCTTCTACCATCTTGCCCCATTTCTCCCTTATAGATTCTGAAGTCTTGGCATAGCCATAACCTGGTAGATCAACAAAATATAAAGCATCATTAACATTATAATAATTAATGGTCTGAGTTTTACCGGGCTGTGAAGAAGTTCTAGCTAAAGCCTTTCTATTTATAAGAGAATTTATTAGGGATGATTTTCCTACATTTGATTTACCTGCAAAGGCCACTTCTGGTTTATCATTCTCTGGTAGGGAACTGGTGATACCGCATACTGTCTCAAGACTTACATCCTTTATTACCATAGTATACCTCCTTTCATACTAACTAAAATAATAGAAAATGAGTAACCCAGGTTCTCTTAAGAGAACCCGATCACCCACTTATTTGTCTTTATTAAATTAACTAGGCAATTTCACCCTTACTCTTTTTTGTAGATCTTTTTAAGGTTGGTTTTTTAACCAGCCCATCTTCAGAAAGAACAAGCTTTGGTTCTTCCGTTCCAAGAATAACTTCCCTAGTTATTATACATTTAACAACATTAGCATTAGAAGGAATATTAAACATAGTGTCCATCATAGATGATTCCATGATAGCACGAAGTCCCCTAGCACCAATTTTTCTGTTAAAGCTTTTTTTAGCTATCTCTTCAATGGCGCCTTCGTCAAACTCCAATTCAACACCATCAAGCTCAAATAGTTTTTTATACTGTTTGGTTATAGCATTCTTTGGCTCTGTAAGAATCTTAGTAAGAGCCTCTTCATCAAGAGCGTCAAGAGCCACACTTACTGGAACACGTCCTACAAACTCAGGTATAATTCCATACTTAACTAGATCTTGGGGCATTACCTGACGGAATAATTCTCCAACATTACTCTTATTCTTTTCAGAAATTTGAGCATTAAATCCAATGGACTTTTTCCCGATTCTTGATTCTATAATCTTCTCCAGTCCATCAAAAGCTCCTCCACAGATAAACAAAATATTAGTTGTATCAATCTGTATGAACTCCTGATGAGGATGCTTTCTTCCTCCTTGAGGAGGAACTGAAGCCACTGTTCCTTCTAAAATCTTTAGTAATGCCTGCTGAACACCTTCACCTGATACATCTCTGGTAATAGAAGTGTTCTCAGATTTCCTAGTAATTTTATCAATCTCGTCAATATAAATAATTCCATACTGTGCACGCTCTATATCATAGTCTGCAGCTTGGATGATTTTAAGAAGGATATTCTCTACATCCTCACCAACATAGCCTGCCTCAGTTAATGCCGTTGCATCAGCTATAGTAAAGGGTACATTAAGAAGCTTTGCCAAAGTCTGAGCCAAATAGGTCTTTCCTGAACCTGTAGGTCCTACCATCAAGATATTACTTTTTTGAAGCTCTATATCTAAATCCTTCTCTGCCAATACTCTCTTATAATGGTTGTATACTGCTACAGATAACACTTTTTTAGCATCATCCTGTCCAATTACATGCTGATCTAAGAAGCTTTTGATTTCAGCCGGTTTCAACAGATTAATATCTGTATTTATAATTGGCTCACCATCAAATTCTTCCTCAATAATCTCGCTGCATATCTCTATACATTCGTCACAGATATATACTCCCGGTCCGGCAATTAGTTTTCTGACTTGATCCTGCGTTTTATTGCAGAAAGAACATCTCAGTTGCTTTCTGTCATCTACTTTTCCTGCCATTGCCTATTCACCTCATTCTCTCTGTCGTGCAAATGCATGGTGTCTTATCTACTAGATAATATACCATCTATAATACCGTACTCCTTAGCTTCATCTGCACTCATATAAAAGTCTCTTTCACTATCCACTTCAATAACTTCTAGTGGTTTACCTGTATTTGCTGCTAAAATATCATTAATCTTTTTCCTAGTCTTAATTATATTGTCAGCTACAATCTTAATATCGGATGCTTGGCCTCTTGCACCACCTGAAGGTTGATGAATCATAACCTCTGCA
>JAAYNY010000115.1 GCA_012520635.1 Clostridiales bacterium
ACTATATTTTGCAATTTTCAAGGTTCTAAAAGAGCCAATTTTTTGACTCAGGGTTTTCATAGTTCACTTTACACTACCTTCAAATTGACATTAGATTATAAGTGAAAATTATTCACTTTTAAGTCTTTTATACCATATATTAAGTGTTTAATATTATTTCCGCCTCTATTGAATACTTGTTCATGTATTCATATGTTGGGCAAAATGTAACTTCTATAATATTAAATATTAGCCTTCATTTATATGAGCCATGCCCTGATCAATTATAAGTCTTACATGTTCATCATCAAGGGAATAATATACTACCTTACCCTCTCTTCGGTTCTTAACAAGCTTTGCTTGTTTTAAGACTCTCAATTGATGGGATATTGCAGATTGAGTCATGTTAAGTAAGGATGCAATATCACAGACACACATCTCCGATTCATCAAGAGCCCAAAGAATACGTATTCGTGTTGAATCCCCAAAGACCTTAAATGTTTCTGCCAGGTCATATAAAGTTTCTTCTTTAGGCATCTTCCTTCGAACTTCATTTACAACATCATCATGAATAACTTCACAATCACATCTATCTGCGGTAACAGGTTTGTTAGCCACTGTTACACCCCTTTCAATTATATTTATTTTATATTTTTTATCATACTATAATATTGTAATGATATCTTAATATCACATTGTTTCTCTCATTGCATGTAGGTAAATATTCCCTTCATGTGAATGATTGTTCAAGTGTTATCTATATTATATACACACATTTTATAATTGTCAACAGTTATATGAGTAAATATTCATATGTTTGTTTAGATACTATATGTTCTTCTATGATTTTAAATGTCTCTTAGCTGATATCATTACTTAGGACCACATCTCAAGCTCCTTCTTCCTATCCTTCCAGTCAGGCATAAGCGTCCCTACAAAATCATAAAACCTCTTTGAATGATTAGGATGAATAAAGTGTGCAAACTCATGAAGTATCACATACTGGATACACCTTATGGGCACTTCTATCAATCTGCTATTTAATGTTATGATACCCTTCTTATATTGACAGGAACCCCATCTAGATTTCATCTTTCTCGTCCTTATCACAGGATACTTAAGATTGTATTTTATAAATAATTGATGTACTTCTCTACTAATTTGATCAAAAGTCTCTACTTGCAGTTCTTTTAACCATTTATTTATTAAGTTTTCCTTACGCCTTAAGTCATCTTCATCCTTCACAGTAATATATATAAACTCTTCATCATATGTGACAGACTCATGCTTTCCCTGTATCACTTGCAGCACCAAGGCTTGTCCTAATATATTAAACCTTTCCCCACTTAGATATTCTCTTTGACCAGTTACTATCTTACTTCTTTTCTTCCTCTCCTCAAACCTTTCAAGAGCATCTATTATGTAGTCCTGCTTTTCCTTAATAAAATTATCAATAAAATCTGAGGCCACCCTTTTGTTGGCCGAAACATATATTTTACCATCTACTTTTATTCGAAGATTTATATTCTTTACTGGTTTTCTTATAAGTTCATATTCTAGCAACCTTTGCTTACATTGCACTTGTCTTATTTCCGAGATGTACTTCATTAGCTTTTTGTCTCCCATTTATCATATTCTAAGTTCTATCTTATACAATTATTAATAAAATAGCTACATCTTAACTTATATAACTTTTATGTGTTAAAAACGGGCAAAACATGTTGACTTGTGGGTGATTTTAACATATTATCTTATAAATAGGTATGATTTCAATAAAATTACTTATGGAGGATATTGATATGGGAACAGAAACACAGGATAATTGGAACAAGTTTTTTGGAAATAGAAGAACTCCATCAAATAATAATGGGTTTTACATCTTTATTGCTGCTCTTATAGTCATCTTGGTTATAATTTTCACGGCAAGCAAAGACGGATTACCTAATTCCTTTGTAAATGGTTTTGGATATCCATACAATGATATAGATATGAAGAACATGGTTTCTTCTATTAATGACATTATACAAGAAAATGATAATTATATGGACGAATTTATTAACATGAGTGAAAGTGATTATGATTTTATAGATGAATGGTCTGCATTTGTTAACGATAGCTTAAATGAATTTGAGGAAATAACCTATGACCCGTCATTTAGCTCCTATATTCAAGCAGTAAAAGAGACCCTTCATCTTACAGATCAGTTTCTAACGGGTATATCTAATAAGAGTCTAGACCCTATAAATATCGGTATTGGGATTCATAAAATAATGTATCAGTCAGACTTGGTGACTGATGAACTTTTATATGCTTTTGATGTCAACCATATTCCATATACAATTGATGAGGATGGTACAATTACATATAGCTATGTGGTTCATTGATTAAGTTTCTTATTTCCTATTATAAGACAAGCACTAAACAAGATTTCAATAACTATCATCAAGGCTGCAAGTATGTAAGGTTCAAAATTCAAGCCTACCATAAGTGATAAAATTGGGACTACAATAGAGAACACCATATACGACTTAGATTTATACAGCCAGCCGTAGGGTAACAAATGTGCTCCGAAAATCATTGCTATTACCATTAGCATTTTTTCAGGTATCGTTGTCAAGATAGGTAAAGATGTTAATTGAATTATTAATACAGCACACCAAATAACAATAGATGCTAATATGAAATGCAACCCTCTTTTTTGCTTAATTGCGCAATTAAGGCGTAATTCTTCTAAATTCATAACCAATCCCTCCGCAAGCATAAGTCAATACCATTTTTTATGTCTTAAATTAATTTTAGCATATATACTACTCTTTTTCTATTAGCAACTTTCCTGCCAAATTATGAATCCCTATTGCTCCTAATGGTGCGGTTATTAGTATAGATAATACAGCAATTGCTAAGATTATATCTCCTGATTCTACCCCTAATGACAATGGCACTGCACCCATTGCAGCCTGTACTGTTGCCTTTGGAATATATGCAATAAGGCAAAACAATCTTTCTTTCCAATTATAATCTGTACCTAATAAAGAGATAAGAACTCCTATACTCCTTCCTATTAAACCTATTACTATCAATATAATTCCCACTCCACCTGCTTTTAAGGCCATATTTACATCTACTTGGGCTCCTACTAATACAAACAGTAATATTTCCGCAAAGACCCAAATCTTATTAAATTTATTAGATAGTCTCTCTCCTACATTGGGAAGTTTTTCAATTATTACAAAGCCTATAGTCATCACTCCTAATAGGGAAGCTATTTGCAACCTGGTCTTCAATATACTTTCTAGCTGATTAAGTAATATAGCAACACCAAGTATTAATAACACTTTCCTGATATCACGGATGTTATATCTTTTAAAAATTTGTATAAGCACAATTCCTAAAATCACTCCTGCCATAACTCCCATGAAAATCGAAATTGGTATATTTAATAATTGTATACCTATATTCATATTAGAACCGCTATATAAACCCAAAAAAGCACTAAATACGGTAATAGCAAAAACATCATCAATAGATGCACCAGCCAATATTAAAGTTGGTACTCCTTTTTTTGTACCAATATTATTTTCCATTAAATTAAGCATAGATGGAACAACAACAGCAGGAGAAACAGCAGCAATAATAAAACCTAATATTCCTCCTTGAATAAATGAAAAGTCAAGAAAAAACATAGAAGCTAACGCAATAAGTAGACCCTCTATTAATCCAGGTATACAGCTCATCTTTAATGCAGTTATTCCAACACTTTTTAAATCATCTTTCTTAAGTCCAAGTCCTGCTCTTAATAAAATGATTATTAATGCAATACTTCTTAAATCTGATGATATTTGAAGCATACTCTCTTGAAGCAAATCCATACCATGTGGTCCTATAAGAACCCCTAATATTAACATTCCTAACAAACCAGGTAATTTTAATCTTTCAAACATTCTTTTTGCTGGTAACCCCAATAATAAAATCACTGCTAAACTTGCAGCCATAAAAAACAACCCCTTTCCCGTTCATAAAAAACTCCTACAGGAATAACATTATTATTACTTCCTGTAGGAGTCATTAGCTTTATGCGGTTCTGGTGAACTCCATCACCATTTATTTAATTTTATTAAATTATAATATACTAAATCATGTAGGTCAATAAATTAATTTGTAACCTCTAATAAGTACTTCAGACATTTTGTTTTATACAGTAAACTGTATCCATCAAACAAACTCGTCTCACAATCAAAATAAACCTCTTTCACAAACACCCTTCAAACCCCTGGAAACACTAACTTGTTATTCTCTTCCATTTTCCCTTAAATTCCCTTCACCCTTAAAC
>JAAYNY010000116.1 GCA_012520635.1 Clostridiales bacterium
AATTTAAAGAAGATAAAGTAGAAGGATGTTTCTTGTAAATAACTATCATCTATGTTATTCAATAAAAACAACCCTACAAACCTAGAATTTATAAGGTTTATAGGGTTTTCTTTATCTATTCCCACTCAATGGTTGCTGGTGGCTTTCCTGTAATATCATAGCAAATCCTATTAACATGATCTACTTCTTTTACAATTCGTTCTGAAACTTTACCTAGGACTTCCCAAGGTAGTTCAACATAATTTGCAGTCATAAAATCAGTTGTTTTAACAGCACGAAGAGCGACGGTGTAGTCGTAAGTTCTTTCATCATTCTTAACACCAACACTTCTTATATTAGTAAGGACTGCAAAGTATTGGCTGATGTATCTATCAAGTCCAGCTTTTGCAACTTCTTCACGATATATATGATCTGCATCTTGAAGAATTCTAACTTTATCAGGGGTGATATCGCCGATAATTCTTACGGCTAGACCAGGGCCTGGAAAGGGTTGACGAAATACTAAGTTCTCAGGGATGCCTAGGACAAGACCTGCTTTTCTTACTTCGTCTTTGAATAAATCTCTTAATGGTTCTATGATTTCTTTAAAGTCAACATAATCTGGGAGGCCTCCAACATTATGGTGGCTTTTAATTCCTGCTGAATTGCCAATACCACTTTCTATTACATCAGGATAAATTGTTCCTTGAACCAAGTAATCTACCCTTCCTATTTTTTTTGATTCTTCCTCAAATACGCGAATAAACTCTTCGCCAATTATTTTTCTTTTTCTTTCAGGATCAGTAACACCTGCTAACTTACTATAGAATCTATCCTGTGCATTTACGCGAATAAGGTTTACATCAAATTGTTTGGTAAAGATCTCTTCAACTTCATCACCTTCATTTTTTCTAAGAAGTCCATGATCAACGAATATACAAGTTAGTTGCTTTCCAACAGATTTACTAATCATAACAGCAGCTACTGATGAATCAACTCCCCCTGATAAGGCACAGAGAACCTTGCGATCACCTATTTTTTCTTTTAGCTCCTCTATGGATCTTTCTACGAAGGATGACATATTCCATTTTCCGCTACATCCGCATGTTTTATATAAGAAGTTCTTTAAGAAGATAGAACCTTTTGAATTGTCTTCTTCATCAGGACCTAATTGTACTCCGAAGAGATTGTTAATAGGGTCTTCCATAGTAGTAATAGGAGAGATGTCTTTGCCTGGCTTGCCATTGTAGCATATGCCAAGTATAGGCACACCTAGATTATAGATATCAGGATCACAAGTTAAGCTAGGCTGGCTACTTGCATCTATTGCTCCACCAGTGAATATAAATCCTTTTGGAGCTTTTTCTTTTATTTTATCAATACTGGTATGATAGGGTAATACCTGACAATATACATTGCATTCCCTAACACGTCTGGCTATTTGTTGGCTATATTGTCCGCCAAAGTCAAGAATAATAATTAGTTCTTTTTCCATCTTCATCCTCCTAGAATTAACTTACTGAGCTATTAATTTATGTTATAATACATCATTTTAATCAAATTCGCAAGGAATATGATTGTCTTGCTTTAATTCGAATAAATAATTTATATAATAAATATTTTTAATAATTGGATAATAGGAAATACTTCTCATTTTATGTAAAATGTGTTTACAATACCACTATATAGTGTTATCATGAATAAGTAGGATTACAAGATATGGTGTAATTGATAATATAAGGAGCTATGGCTTTCTAATATTAATATAGAAAAGAAAATCGTCTAATACTTGCTTTTTATTACCCTAGAGCAAACCCTATCTCTCAACTGACAAAAGATAGGGTTTGTTTTTTGCTATTTTAACTTGGCTTTTTGCCCTTTATCTCCCCGTTTGCGGTTTCGTACCTTTTTTGCATTTAATTTCTTATCATTATATATAAAGGTCTGTGTTTCTGGGTCAAGGGCGGTTGCAAAGCATACTTTATCGTCATTTTCTAGTTTGATTCCTCTTACCCCTCGGCTGGTTTTCTTGAATTCAGATACTTCTGAAAGAGGGAAACCTAGGGATAAACCTTTTTCAGTAAGGAGTATTACCTTGTAGTTATCTGCTAAAATCTCTCTTGCAGATAGGAGAGTGATTCCTACCACTTTATCACCATCTTCTAGCTTAGTGGCATTAATCAGTGAACGGTTGGTTTCGAACTCGGCACCGGATACCTGTTTGACATATCCGTTACTTGTTACAAATAGCATCTGAGATTCAAATAATTGCTCAAATGATGTATAGAGGATTATTTCTTCTTTATCAATCTTAGACAGGGTCTGAATCAGTGCACCTCTGTCTCTCATCTTACATCTTGGAATGTTCTCAGCCTTTACTTGATGCATACTACCATCATCAGTAAAGCAGCATAGCTTGTCCGTATTTTTCATCTGTATTATGTAGTTATATTCCTTTAGAGTATCATCTTGAACTCTGGAATAACTAGCTGAATCTATGGATTTGACATATCCAAATTTATCTATGAGGATATAGATATCTTCAACCTTAATTTCTTCCACATAGTCTTCAATTACAGCATTGGTTAGTTTGGTCTTACGGTCAGTATGCAATTTTTTCTTATATTCATTTAGGCGCTTCTTTATTACCTTAAATAGTTCTTGTTTGTCCCCAAGAATCATCTCGTATTCTTTAATGGAGTCTAGTAAGGCTGCTTCCTCATCATGGAGTTTTAGGATCTCAAGCCCTATTAATTTGGATAGTTGCATAGCCAGAATGGCATCAGCTTGTCTATCTGTAAAGTTAAGTTTAGCAGCTTCCTTTTTTGATTTTTCGGATTTGAACTTAATCCCATCGGTATTTCCTTCAATCAGGCAGGTTTTTGCTTGTTTAATGGAAGAGCTTCCTCTTAGGATTTCTATTATTAGGTCTATTACATCAGTGGCCTTAATTAATCCACCTACAATTTCTAGACGCTTCTTAGCTTTATCAAGAAGATAATTATACTGCTTAGTATACAGTTCAACCTGGAAGTCTACGAACTCATTAATTAACCCTTTTAAGCTAAAGATTACTGGCTGTTGATCTTTTATGGCTAGTAGGTTAACTGAATAAGTGTCTTCCATAGATGTCCTTTTATATAGGCCATTTAGAAGGTTTTCAATATCCCTGTCTTTTTTTACTTCAATAACAATTCTTATTCCCTCTTTGGAGGATTCATCCCTTACATCATGGATCTCTTCAAAGACCTTGTCCTTTATAAGGTTTGCTAGGTTCTCCACAAGTTTTGATTTATTTCCTGCCACAGTATATGGAATTTCTGTTATTACAATATTCTTTCTGCCATTGTCACCATTCTCTATATCAACTTTGGCACGAAGTCGGATTCTTCCGTCACCGGTTTCGTATATTTGCTCCATTTCATCTGCATTTATAATGGTTCCTCCTGTGGGGAAATCAGGGGCAGGAATATATTTCATTAATCCTTTTGTTGTTATATCAGGATTATCAATATAGGCTATTACTCCCTTAATAACCTCCACAGGGTTATGGGGAGGTATATTAGTTGCCATACCTACAGCTATACCTGTTGTTCCGTTTATCAGAAGGTTTGGAATCGTGGCAGGTAATACGGTTGGCTCCTTCTCGCTATTATCAAAGTTCTCAGTAAATTCAATTAATCCCATATCTAAGTTGTCAAGGAGAGCTATTGCCCCAGGAGATAGCCTGGCTTCAGTATAACGCATAGCTGCAGCTCCATCACCGTCTATAGAACCGAAGTTACCATGACCATCTACCAGTGGTAACATTAGAGAATAATCCTCTGCCATGTGAACTAGGGCATCATATATTGAGCTATCACCATGGGGGTGATATTTACCCATGGTATCACCGACTATACGGGCACTTTTTCTATGGGGCTTTTCAGGATCCAAGCCCAACTCCATCATGGAGTATAAGATTCTTCTTTGAACAGGTTTTAGACCATCCCTTACATCAGGAATTGCTCTAGATACGATTACACTCATAGCATAATCACGAAAGCTGGTCTTCATTTCCTCAGAAAAATCCAATTGTATGATTTGATCGTCTTGCGTTTGATGTTTCATTGTTACCTCCTATATAAGTAGATTGAAATCTTATATATCTAATTTAGCGTATCGTGCTTCTTCCATTATGAAAGTACGCCTTGGAGGAACATTACTGCTCATCAGGGTACTTGTTATCTCATCAGCTTCGATATTATCATTGATAGTTATCTTAGCCAGTATTCTGGTTTCTGGGTTAAGAGTGGTTTCCCACAGTTGGTTAGCATCCATTTCTCCCAAACCTTTATATCTTTGAAGACCCAGGATTTTATGATTGCTCTTACGGAATTTCTCCAGCTCAAAATCATTATATAGATATTTGAAGGTCTTTACCTTCTTTTTGTTCTTTGTGCTTTCATATTCCACTCTGTATAAGGGTGGGAGACCTTTGTATATTTTACCTTCTCTTATTAGGTCTGGCATAAAACGATAGAAGAAGGTAAGTAATAAGGTACTTATATGGGCACCGTCAACATCCGCATCAGTTAATATAATTATTTTGTCGTAGTTTAGTTTGGAGATGTTGAATTCTTCACCAATTCCACATCCGAATGTGGCTATCATTGATTTGATTTCATTATTAGTAAGTATTCTTTCTAGAGTTGCTTTTTCTACATTAAGAATCTTACCTCTTAAAGGAAGAACAGCTTGTGTACGGCGGTTTCTTGCGGTTTTTACAGTACCACCAGCAGAATCTCCCTCCACTATATATAATTCACATTCTTCGGCTTTTCTAGAGGAACAAGAAGCTAGTTTGCTTCTGGTATCCACATCCATTAACTGCTTTAGAACGACGCTTCTTGCCTTGTCACTGGCTTTTCTTGCATTAAAAGATTTCATGGTATTATCAAGAATGGTTTTTAGTATCTCTACATTCTTATCAAACCAACGTTGTGCTTCTTGTGAGAATACTTCCTCAACAGCAGTCTTAGCATCGGTATTGCCAAGCTTTGTTTTTGTCTGTCCTTCAAATTGTGGATCAGGATGTTTGATAGATACTATAGCAACAATACCATTTCTGATATCCCTGCCATCGAAGTTCTCATCCTTATCTTTTAGTACGCCAAGTTCTCTAGCATATTGATTCATTACTCTTGTAAGTCCGGTCTTAAAGCCTGTTACTAAAGTACCCCCATCCACCACATTAATACAGTTACAGTAGGAGTTGATTTGCTCAGAGAAGTTGCTTGTATATTGCATAGCAATTTCAACTTCTATATCACCGCTTTTTCCATCTAAGTAGATAGGTTCCTCATGTAAGGGGGACATTTCTCTAGTAAGATAGGTTATAAAGCTTTTTATACCAAATTCCTCAATAAAGCTTTTGTTAACCCCGGTATTCTCGTCATTAAAAGTAAGTAGTAGGTTTTTATTAAGATAGGCTATTTCCCTAAGTTTTTTTATTATCATTTCAGCTTTAAATTCCACTGATTCGAAGATTGTTTCGTCAGGATAGAAGATAACCTTGGTTCCTGTATCGGATTTGTTACACTTACCCACAACTGGAAGAAGATTATTCTCAAGCTTTGTCACAGGATGGCCACCATCCATGTATTCATCACGGTATATTTTTCCGTCTCTTTTTATCTCTATAACCATTCTTTTTGAGAGGGCATTTACAACCGCTGCACCAACACCGTGAAGTCCTCCTGATACCTTATATACTGAATTACCAAACTTACCACCAGCGTGTAGAACCGTGTATACCACACGAACTGTAGGTATTTTCTTTGTAGGGTGAATATCTATAGGTATACCCCTACCATTATCAG
This sequence comes from Clostridiales bacterium, assembly GCA_012520635.1. Lineage (GTDB taxonomy): Bacteria > Bacillota > Clostridia > Lachnospirales > Lachnospiraceae > Mobilitalea. The sequence continues at coordinate 5,841 of JAAYNY010000116.1, forward strand.
TTATTTCGATACCTCCATCCTTTCGAATGGTTACAGTAATCTCAGTACAATAGCCTGCCAGATGCTCATCAATACCATTGTCGATTATTTCCCAGATAAGATGATGAAGTCCCCTAGGTCCTGTACTACCGATATACATGCCAGGACGTTTGCGAACTGCTTCAAGACCTTCTAATACAACGATTTGACTTCCGCTATATTGTTCCATGGTTTTTAATTCCCCTTTATGTTTAATAATATATTGTTCTATATGTAGATTATCCTTAGTGATTATAACACAAGACTTTGTATTTTTCTAGTAATTTCACAATCATATGTTCTCTTGGACTTACTTGTTTTAACAATATAATAGACCTTTATTATAAATGAATAATATATTATTCATAAATTTAACAAAAACAGGTGGCGTGAATAGAGATTTTAGATTATAATATAGCCTACGTCTATTTTTTTATAAATGTAAAATAAATGGATTTTAGATGTTCTATATTTATAAGTATTTGAAATAAATTATAAATGATGTATAATGGGAACGATTATTATTGTTGGATATATTGTAGATATTTAGAAAGGCTAGGTGTTACAGTGGGCTTATATATTTATGAAACCCATCTGCATACGAAGGAATCAAGTGCATGTTCAATCCTAAGTGGAGCCCAACAAGCAAGAATTTATAAGAAAGCCGGATATGCAGGTATTATTGTAACAGATCATTTTTTTAACGGAAATTCATCTGTCCCAAGGAATTTGCCTTGGAAAGAAAGAATAGATATGTTCAGTGCTGGATATGAAAATGCTAAGGAAGAAGGGGACAAAATAGGTTTGTCTGTTTTCTTTGGATGGGAAGCCAATTATAAGGGTACCGAATTTTTAATATTAGGACTTGATAAACAGTGGATGATAGATCATCCTGACATGATGTCCTGGTCAATTGAAGAACAGTACAAAAATGTTAAAGCTGCTGGAGGCTATGTTGTTCATGCTCATCCATTTAGGATTAGGCCCTATATTAAAGAGGTTAGACTTTTTCCCGACTATGTAGATGCAGTGGAGACCCGTAATGTGGGTAATGGTAATATAGAATTCGACAGACAAGCTGCTGAATATGCTAAGAAGCATAACCTACCAGCCTTTGCAGGGACTGATGCCCATGGATATGAGAAGGAAAGAATCGGAATGGGATTCAATAAGAAAATAAATAGTATCCAGGACTTTATAGATAATGTAAAACAAGGTGAGTATCAACTTATTTCAAATATATAATTAATAGATAAAGATTACTAGGCATAGATTAGTATGCTGTTTTAGGAGGATGAACATGAAGAAACCATTTGTTACTCTTGAGCAATTAAAAGAAATAACTGAAACTTATCCTACTCCCTTTCATATATATGATGAAAAAGGTATCCGTGATAATGCAAGAAAGTTGAAAGAGGCATTCGCATGGAATAAGGGTTTTAAGGAATATTTTGCAGTAAAAGCCACACCAAATCCTTATATACTAAATATATTGAAGGAGGAAGGATGTGGAGTGGATTGTTCATCACTGACAGAGCTTATGCTTGCAGAAGCTATAGATTTTAGTGGTGATGAGATAATGTTCTCTTCTAACGTTACTCCTGCTGAAGAATTTGTAAAAGCACGACAGTTAGATGCAACGATTAATTTGGATGATTTTACACATATAGATTTCCTTGAGAAAGTGGCAGGTCTTCCTAAAACTATAAGTTGCAGATATAATCCAGGAGGTATATTTACAACAACCAATGGAATTATGGATAATCCCGGAGATGCAAAATATGGTTTCACAAAAGAGCAGATGATAGAAGGATTTCGTATATTAAGGGAAAAAGGTGTGGAGAACTTTGGTATTCATGCATTTCTTGCAAGTAATACGATTTCTAATGAATATTATCCTACTCTTGCAGGCATACTTTTTGAACTGGCAATAGAACTTAGGGAAAAGACAGGTGCCAATATTAAATTCATAAATCTATCTGGTGGTATTGGAGTTCCTTATCGCCCTGAGGAAAAATCCAATGATATTATGGCAATTGGTGAGGGAGTTAGGAAGGCCTTTGAGGAAATCTTAGTTCCTGCTGGAATGGGTGACGTTGCAATTTACACGGAACTTGGTAGATATATGCTTGCCCCATATGGACATCTGGTGGCAACAGCTATTCATAAAAAGAATATTCACAAGGACTATATAGGTCTTGATGCTAGTGCTGTTAACCTTATGAGGCCGGCCATGTATGGAGCATATCACCATATAACTGTTATGGGTAAAGAGGATGCTCCCCATGATTGCAAATATGATGTAACAGGTTCTCTATGCGAGAATAATGATAAGTTTGCAATTGATAGGATGTTGCCAAAGATTGATGTGGGAGATTTGGTAGTTATTCATGATACTGGGGCCCATGGATTTTCAATGGGATATAATTATAATGGCAAGTTAAAGAGTGCAGAACTTTTGCTAAAAGAAGATAAATCAGTAGAGATGATACGCAGGGCTGAGACCCCTATGGATTATTTTACTACCTTTGATTTTTCTGATTATTATAAAAAAATTCAGTTTTAAAATTAGCTATTTGATTAAGAAAAGATTTATCTGATTATTCATTTTTAATCAGTATATTTTATAAGCTATGAAGATAAGATATAATGTATCTTTTTAAGAAGTAATTCATTAAGAACCTTTTTTTCCTTAAGACATTCACATATTTTTAGAATTTATCGATAAGCCATGTTTATGAGTGTTTTTACTTTTAACAGGGTTTATCTTGGTTATTGTCAAAATTGGGTGAGAATTCTTGGGGATTATAGGGAGTTATACGACAACATATGATATTGACAAGCAAGAACCTATGATATATAATACTTTGAATGTATTGTATAAAATTAAAATGCAATATATGCTTATGGAGGAATGGTGTTTATGGTAGAGAAGAAAAACATATTGACTTATGCAGGGTTACAAGAATTAGAGAAAGAACTTCATGATTTAAAAGTCAATAAAAGAAAAGAAGTAGCACAGAAGATAAAAGAAGCCAGAGAGCAGGGGGATCTGTCTGAGAATGCTGAATACGATGCTGCTAAGGATGAACAAAGAGATATCGAGGCTAGGATAGACGAGATTGAAAAAATCCTTAGAAACGCAGAAGTTGTAATAGAAGATGAAGTTGATGTTGATGCAATAAATATTGGTTGCCAAGTTATAATCTATGACATGGAATACAATGAAGAATTAACATATAAAGTTGTTGGATCCACAGAAGCCAATAGCCTTAGAGGGAAGATTTCAAATGAATCACCCCTTGGTAGTGCACTTCTAGGAAAAAAAGTTGGTGACGTTGTAGATGTTCAAACAACTCATGGTGATGTTATTAAATACAAAGTTCTGGAGATTCAAAAGTCAAAATAGTACAATGTAGATTGGTTAATTGATTGATAAGAGGTGAAGAAAACATGGCTGATGAAAGAGAGCAAATGCAAAGTGAACAGGATATTAATGAACTAATTAAGGTTAAAAGAGATAAGCTGGCTGAACTTCAAGAGAAAGGGAAAGACCCCTTTCAAATAATGAAATATGATGTTAGTAATCATACATCAGACATCATTGATAATTATGAAGTTCTGGAAGGAAAAACTGTGTCTATCGCAGGACGTATCATGACAAAACGTGTTATGGGTAAGGCTTCATTTTGTAATATCAGGGACAAAAAAGGTGATATTCAATCATATGTTAGAAGAGATGATATTGGTGAGGAGTCTTATGCTGAGTTTAAAAAATACGATATAGGTGATATTGTAGGGATAGAAGGAACAGTATTTAAGACTAAAACTGGCGAAATCTCAATTAAGGCAAGCAGTGTAGTTCTACTTTCAAAAAGCCTGCAGATTCTTCCTGAGAAATTCCATGGACTTAAGGATACTGATACTAGATATCGTCAAAGATACGTGGATTTAATTGTTAATCCTGATGTAAGGGATACATTTATAAAGAGGTCTCAGATTATTAGAGAGATTAGAAATTACCTAGATAATAAGGATTTTATTGAGGTTGAGACACCAGTTCTTACACCTAATGCCGGTGGAGCTGCTGCAAGACCTTTTACTACACATCATAATGCTTTAGATCAAGATTTGTTCCTAAGGATATCCTTAGAATTATATCTTAAGAGATTGATAGTAGGTGGGCTTGAGCGTGTCTATGAAATAGGCAGAGTTTTTCGTAATGAAGGTCTGTCCGTAAGACATAATCCAGAGTTCACATTACTTGAGCTATATCAAGCCTATACAGATTATTATGGTATGATGGATCTAGTTGAGGATCTCTTCCGTAATGTTGCTGACAAGGTGCTAGGTACTACTAAGGTTATATATGGTGAAGATGAAATAGATTTATCTAAGCCTTTTGAAAGACTTACAATGGTTGAAGCTGTTAAGAAGTATGCTAACATTGACTTTGACCAGATAGAAGATGAAGCGACAGCTAAGGCATTAGCTAAGGAACATAATATTAAATACGAAGATAGACATAAAAGAGGTGACATTCTCAATCTCTTCTTTGAGGAGTATGTAGAAGACCATTTGGTTCAACCTACTTTTATAATGGATCATCCAGTTGAGATATCACCACTGGCCAGTAGAAAGCCAGAAGATCCTGATTATACTGAGCGTTTTGAGCTATTTATTACAAGACGTGAAATGGCCAATGCATTCTCTGAGTTGAATGACCCAATGGATCAAAGGGGTAGGTTCGAGGCACAGGAAGCACTTAGGGCAGCAGGAGATGATGAGGCTAATGAGACTGATGAGGACTTCCTTACTGCATTAGAGTATGGTATGCCTCCAACAGGTGGTATTGGTATCGGTATAGACCGATTTGTAATGCTACTAACCAATTCTGCTGCTATAAGGGATGTGTTGTTGTTCCCAACGATGAAGAGTTTGGAGAAGTAAAGCCTGTATTTATGCGGGTTTGATAAATTAAGGGTCAAGATTTACGACCAACTTACGACTAAATTTAAAGTGTATATAAAAGGATCCCTTGCAAAACAGGGGGTTCTTTTTTTGTGCCAGAAGTGCACTAATTTAGCTAGTGAAAGTATAGGCATGGGTATTTGCCGCAAAGTGTAGTTCCACAAGTTGGTACCAGTAATGATATAGATGAAGAAAGTGGTGACGTAATATTCTTGAACCTACGAACAGAAACCTTAAAAGGCATAAATTAATATTAAATATCAATTACTATTAAGCAAAAAGATCATTTGTCTTTAAAATACACTCTAGCAATTAGCTCTTTCTGCACAAAAAAACTGAAAATTCAATACAAACAGATAAATTTTTACTAATATTGATTGATATTGTTCGCGGTTAAGATTATAATGTACATGTTGGATTTTATTTTCTTTACATTGGACGTTTGAGGTGCTATTTATCTTAGAAATACTGATACGCAGTTTAGCTTAAAAAATGACGAAAATAAGCTGAATGCAGAGATCAAGAAGACCGGAATCTATCTACGAGAGAGTAGTGGCGCAGTAGGCACATTAA
>JAAYNY010000117.1 GCA_012520635.1 Clostridiales bacterium
AAGACAAGACCATACACCAATATTACTTGAAATTGACTTATAGTATATCTACTTATAAAGAATTAGTTTGATTATATCCCTCGATATGATTCCTTGAACATATGGAGGGATTTTTTATGTCTATAAAAGACAGTTATATATTGATAAACGATAAAAGATTATTGACATACAATAAACATTATGATAAATTTGAGCTATTATAAGCAAAGAGGTGAATTTTATGAAAAAAGGTTCTACTATGTTTTTAAGAATTACAATAATTCTTATAGGACTGCTGGTATTGTTATTAGCTATTATAGGGATACCTTGGTTGCTTAGGAATCCAGTAAAACCTGACTATTCACACATACTCTATCCAATTATTATTATTCTCTACCTATCAGTAATCCCATTATTTATAGCACTATATCAGGCTATGCAGCTGTTAAATTATATAGATAGTAATAGGGCTTTTTCTGATATATCTGTTAAATCCTTTAAAATCATAAAATACAGTGCATTTACCATATGTGGTTTGTATGTGTTATTAATGCCATATGCATATATATTAGCCCAAAAAGAGGACTCACCTGGAATGATTATAGTTGGTATGGCCTTTGGATTTGCTTCCCTAGTGGTGGCGGTCTTTGCTACTGTTCTTCAAAAACTTTTTGAAGAGGTTGTTCTTATAAAAACAGATAATGATTTGACAATTTGAGGTGGATAAAATGGCAGTTATAGTTAATCTTGATCTTATGTTGGCTAAAAGAAAAATGAGTCTTACTGAGCTCTCAGATAAGGTTGGAATAACAATGGCTAATCTCTCTATATTAAAAAATGGGAAGGCAAAAGCCATTAGATTTACAACTTTAGAAGGGATTTGTCGTGTGTTAGAATGCCAACCTGGAGATATATTAGAATACAAAGAGGATACCTTGTAGGTCATATCAGATTATTTGGAGGGGGTCTATATGTATGATATTGTAATTGTAGGAGCTGGACCTGGTGGAGCAAATCTAGCCAGGTTAATAAGTGGCAAATATAAGATTTTATTAATTGATAAGGGTTATATGGAGAATGAGACTCCTAAAAATTTGTCACATAAATGTTGTGGAGGCTTGCTGGCTCCTGATGCTCAGAAGATGATTGCAAAACTAGGGCTTTCATTACCTAAGGATATACTGGTTAATCCTCAGATTTTTGCAGTTAGAACAATAGATATGACAAATAATATAGAAAGACTTTATCAAAGATTTTACATAAACTTTGATAGAGAAAAATTTGATAAATGGTTTGTTTCATTAGTGCCAGATCAAGTTGATAAAAGGTTTAATTGCTTATTTAAAGAATTTAAAAAGATACCTGAGGGTTATGAGCTTAAATATATACATAAAGGCCAGGAGGAAACTGTAAAGACAAGGATTATTATAGGGGCGGATGGTGCTCATTCTAAGGTAAGGAGTCTGATTAACAAGAACGAAAACAAGCCAAAAGAGTATATAGCCATTCAGGAGTGGTTTGAATGTAATGATCATATGCCTTATTATGGTGCCATTTTTGATGAGGAAATTACTGATTTTTATTCATGGACCATACCAAAGGATAATTATATAATACTTGGTTCAGCTCTAAAACCAAAAGATAATAGCTTAGAAAAGTTTGAAAAACTAAAAATAAAATTAAAAGATTATGGTTTTAGATTTGATAATAAAATAAAAAGAGAAGGTGCATATATTTTTAGGCCTACAAAAATATCTAACCTTTATGTAGGAGATGATAATATAGCCCTTATAGGTGAAGCAGCAGGGGCAATTAGCCCTAGTTCAGCCCAGGGCATTAGTTATGCCTTAAGAACTTCCTTACATTTGGCATCTTGCTTAGAAGATAGCACTGAAGGATTTATAGACAGATATGAGAAAAAAGTAAATGATATAAAAATAAAATTACTCTTAAAGAAGATAAAATCTCCTGCAATGTATCAACCATTGGTTAGACAAATGGCAATGAAGTCAGGGATCCAAAGCATAAGATAAGATAAAAGTATTGAATTTGGAGCTAACTGGTAATATACTAATAGTTATATCAATTAAATACAAAGGAGTTAATACTATGAGTGAAAAGTGCAACCAAGGTTGCGACAGTTGTTCAGAAGACTGTGCAGAAAGACAAGGACAAAAAAATGATTTTACAGTAGAACTTAATGAAATGAGTAGTGTGAAGAAAGTGATTGGTATTGTAAGTGGTAAAGGAGGAGTTGGTAAATCCCTTGTTACCTCCATGCTTGCAATAACTATGAATAGAAAAGGGTATAAGAGTGCTATTCTAGATGCAGATATTACTGGACCTTCTATTCCTAAGTCCTTTGGAATAAAAGAAAAGGCTAGTGGTAGTGAGCTAGGTATATACCCAGCAACAAGTAAGACTGGAATCGACATTATGTCTACCAATTTACTATTAGAGAATGATACTGACCCGGTTATCTGGAGAGGTCCAATAATAGCTAATATGGTTAAGCAATTTTGGAGCGATGTAATCTGGAATGACGAGGATTTTATGTTCATTGATATGCCTCCAGGTACAGGAGATGTTCCCCTTACAGTATTTCAATCTATACCCGTTGATGGAATTATTGTAGTAACATCACCACAAGAACTAGTATCCATGATTGTATCTAAAGCAGTAAAGATGGCAGAGATGATGAATATACCCATTATAGGTTTAGTCGAGAATATGTCATATTTTAAATGTCCTGATAATGGTAAGGACTACAATATATTTGGTGACAGTCATATTGAGGAAATTGCAAGAGACCATAACTTGAAGGTACTTGCAAAAGTACCAATTGATCCAAAGATTGCACAGGCTTGTGATGCAGGTGAGATAGAGCAATTTGAAGGTGACTGGTTTGATTCAGTTGTAAAGATATTAGAAGAGATATAGAAGAGTTATAATATAAAAAATTTTATATAATAATAAAATAAAGGGCCACTTTCAAATACCCCATAGCAAATGCAGGGAATTTAAGGTGGCCTTTTTGATTGCTAAATAGCTGGTTTATAATCTTTTTATTTATGATATAATAAAGCAAATAAAAGTAAGGAGGCCTTAGCCATGAAGCAGAAAAATCACACATATATTGCGATTGATCTTAAATCATTCTATGCCTCTGTTGAGTGTGTTGAAAGAAATCTTGATCCCATGACTACAAATCTTGTGGTTGCTGATGCAAGTAAAACTGAAAAGACAATCTGTCTTGCTGTATCCCCATCTCTAAAATCATATGGAATTTCAGGCCGAGCCAGACTCTTTGAAGTTGTTCAAAAAGTCAAGGAAGTAAATATAGAGCGAGTCAGAAAAGCCCCAGGTCGTAGATTTACTGGCTCATCTTATAATTATAAAGAATTGAAAGAATCCCCTGAACTGTCAGTAGATTATATTGCGGCACCTCCAAGAATGGCTTATTACATGGATTATAGCACAAGAATTTATAATATATATCTCAAATATGTTGCACCAGAGGATATACATGTTTACTCAATTGATGAGGTATTTATAGATGTGACCAATTACTTGAAGCTTTATAATCTTACCCCACGAGAACTTGCTATGAAGATGATACAGGAAGTACTTAAAACCACTGGAGTTACAGCCACAGCTGGAATTGGTACTAATCTTTATCTTGCCAAGATTGCCATGGATATTGTGGCAAAGAATATAGTTCCAGATAAAGATGGAGTAAGAATAGCTGAGCTTGATGAAATGTCCTATAGACGAATTCTTTGGACTCATCGTCCTCTAACTGATTTTTGGCGTGTTGGAAGAGGTTATGCAAGGAAGCTAGAGGAATATGGTATGTATACCATGGGAGATGTGGCCAGGTGTTCAATTGGTAAGGCCAATGACTATTACAATGAAGACCTTCTATATAAACTGTTTGGAGTTAATGCTGAGCTCTTAATTGATCATGCATGGGGTTATGAACCATGTACTATTGCAGATGTAAAGGCTTATAAGCCTAGTAGCAATAGTATAGGTTCTGGTCAGGTTTTACAAAGCCCATATGATTATGAGAAGGCAGGGATAATAGTACAGGAAATGATAGACCTACTTGTTCTTGATCTGGTTGATAAGGGACTTGTAACTGATCAAATAGTTTTAACCGTAGGTTATGATATCTGTAATTTAATAAATCCAGAGATTAAGAGAAAATATAAGGGACCAATAACTACAGATCAGTATGGTAGGCAGATTCCAAAACATGCCCATGGAACTGCTAATTTAGGACGATTAACATCATCTACGAAACTTATAACAGATGCTGTTATGGACTTATATAATAGGATTATTGATAAAAATCTTTTTGTAAGAAGAATAAACATATCAGCTAATCATGTGGTTAATGAAAGGGAAAGAGAAAAAGAAAAGAACAATACTTTTGAACAGCTTAACCTTTTTACAGACTATAAAATAGAAGATAAGAAAAAAGAAGAAGAGGAAGCCTTATTGGAACGTGAAAAGAAGATGCAACAGGCGGTCCTAAGCATTAAGAAAAAATACGGAAAAAATGCAATAATAAAGGGAATGAATCTTAAAGAGGGAGCTATGACAATAGAAAGAAACCAGCAAATTGGAGGACATAAGGCATAGTGATGATAAAGTATATATAGGAGGATTAGATGAAAGAAGATTATAATGATGTAAATCCATATGACGATATTATTAACTTACCACGGCATGTATCTAAAACTCGCCTGCCTATGTCAATAATAAATCGTGCTGCTCAATTTTCACCATTTGCTGCACTTACAGGCTACGATGACGCTGTCAAAGAAACTGCAAGACTAACAGAGGATAGAGTTGAACTTGATGATACTGCTAAAGCTAGAATAGATGAAAAGCTGAGAATAATAAAGGAACACTTAAGTAGTAAACCCAAGGTTACTATCACTTATTTTCAACCAGATCAAAAAAAACTTGGGGGATCTTATCTATCTATTAGTGGTATAGTTAAAAAAATCGACCAGTATGATAGAACCATTCTTATGGAAGATAGAAGAAGGATAGAGATAAAGGAGATTATCAGTATAAGAGGAGACATATTTCCCTATATAGATGAATAGTCCATGTAACCCAAATTCTTATGTGTAATGTAAGAATATATTATGAATTATTCGTAAAAAACTAAGGAGATTCTGTATGAAAAAACTACATTTAATAATTGCCCTTTGTGCAATTCTATTGCTATCATGTTCAATGAAAGAAGATGTCTATGAGGAGAATAAGAATTTAGTAAATCTACCTTCAGATGAAAGTCCTGAAAATATTCAAGAGTCTGATAGAAATCCTATATCTTCAGTGGTAACAGAAGAAGGGAAGGAAGGTTTGGGATTAACACAGGATGATATTAATTTCATATGTGATGAATTGCTAGGTGATGTTTTTGCTTCTTCTTGCAAAGATGGAAGCCAAATTATATCTTTTTTTATTGATGAAGATATTTATATTAAATATATGCCAATAAAGCTTTCTGATGGTAGTTATAGTTTCTTTAAGGAATTTAATCCATCAAATAATATATATCACCATAAAGAGGGCTATGTTGAGATTCCAGTTTGCATAAATTCTTCCGAGGACTATGGCTTTGTATTAAAGGTTGAATATACATTGTCTGATGGAGAAATATCAATAAATAATGGGACCTTTGATTTTGCGAATGATGAAGATCGGAATTTTAATGATATGTATAAGTCACTTGATTATAGAGCTCAAGAAGATTATCGATTGTCACTTACACCTAATAAAAATGCTTCGGACTTAGAAAGTTTTTTAAGAGCTTGTGTTTATAATGGTAATATGGCAGTTCTAGATGAGATCTACAAATTAACACAAAGTTATGATGTTGAAGATATTCACAAACTAGAACTTGCAGGATCTATGGCTTATGAATCAAGTATGATTATATCAGAGAATAATCCATATAAGTCTTGAATATTTTATGGTGAAGGTTTTAGAGAGTTTCCTCATAAAGAAACAATTGAAATAGTGGCAAAAAGCATGCAAGAAAGGAAAAGTCTTATAGAGCTTGGAGCCCAAGAGCTAGAGCCCAATTATGACTGGGAAAGTGTATATAATATAGCTAACTTCCATGATTTTTATAACTATTATTATGAAAATAGCAATATATATGAAGTTTTTAGGCTTGACTTAGATAAGGATGGTTTATTGGAGGTTCTATTTTTTTCTCCAGGTGGTACCATGGGTAATGAGTTCTGGGATATTCTCCATCTTGATGGGTCAGGACTAATAACTGACACTATTTCTGGAGATGGCATGAGTAAAATGACTCTTTATAGCTATGGGGAAGATTACTTTTTTGTTTCTCCACTAATTGATTTTAATGATAAAGAGTTTCAGGGGTGGAATGTTTATAACTTTAATAATGATGATAAAATTTATAAAGCTAATGTTTACTTTGACAAAATAGGTTCAGAGATAATTTTTAGTGATAATTCTCAGGTAGATAATTATTATTGGGACTGGGAGCTAGATAATTATATAGATAGATATAAATCATATGGATATGAGGCCATTGGAAATGAAATCAAACCCAGTAATGAGCTTATAGATTTACTTGATAAATCCAAAGTGCCATTGGGGGTATATGGTTCTATTGATTTTAATAATGACAAGATAGATGATTGGACAAATGCTTATTATTTTTATCCAAGTAATAGATTACATTATTATTGCAATTATTATTTTATTGATGGAAAAACCAAAGAGATTATAGATTTTTCGGATTATTTTGGGGAGATAAATTACGGTCTTTGTCGTGTTATTCCATATAGATTAGATGATAAAAACTGCTTTATATGTGTGCTTAATGGAGATGGAAATTACATATTTAAATTGATTGAAATAGATGGATTAAGACCAGTAGAGCTGCAAAACTGGCTTGTATCTGTTGAATACCAGATCCTTGTCAGTGTTTCTGAGTATATAGAACAATAATATATATAAAGTTAAGAGAGGGGTTATAACATATGAAGATAAGGAAGATAACTATAGTGGGTATGGGTGCACTAGGAGTTATGTATGGTGATTTTCTATCTGAGAAGTTAGGAAATGAATGGGTTGAATTTGTAGCAGATAAGAATAGAATAAGCAGATATAATGAGGAAGGAATAAGATGTAATGGTAAGAACTGTGACTTTACACTGGTTGATGAAGAAGAAACTGATAAACCAGCGGATTTGCTCGTTTTTGCGGTAAAAGCAAATGGATTGCAGTCAGCACTTCATACTGTTAGGAATAAGGTGTCAGAGGATACTATTATCCTGTCCCTATTAAATGGAATATCCAGTGAAGAAATAATAGGTCAAGTTTATGGAATGGACAAGATTATTCACTGTGTGGTCCAAGGTATGGATGTTATTAAAGATAAAAATAAAGTCACATATTCACAATTTGGTCAATTTTGTATAGGTATTCCTGAAGAAAGTAATGATAAAAGAAGGAGACTTCAAGCCGTGGTTGATTTATTTAATAAGGTAGATATGCCATATACATTAGAGCAAGATATTATTCGTAGACTTTGGAGCAAATTTATGCTTAATGTTGGGATAAATCAAGTTGTAATGATATACCAAGGAAACTATGGAACTGTACAAAAACCAGGTGAAGCTAGGGAGTTAATGAAAAGTGCCATGAAAGAAGTAATTTTATTGGCTAATAAAGAGAATGTCAATGTAACAAATGAGGATTTTGATGATTATATAGAGCTTATTGACAATATGAATCCCAATGGAATGCCATCTATGAGACAGGATGGGTTAGCCCATAGAAAATCAGAAGTAGAATTATTTGCAGGGACAGTTATTGCTCTTGCTGATAAACATGGAATAGATCTACCAGTTAATAAGATGATTTATGATATTGTTAAGAAGATGGAAAGTAAATACTAATACAATTACTTAATAAAGACTTTAATAAATACTAATTTGGATAAGAGGTACTATAATGAAAGTTTTAGATTTTATTTTAAATTCTATTAAATCAATGTCAGTAAAAACCTATATCATTTCTTTACTCCTTATATTAGCTGTTGTTGCACTTATATATGTTATAGGTAAAATCATAGCCCATAGTGAAAAGAAAATCCTATTAATGGATTTTGTACATAGGTTTAATGTTAGACTTATAAGATTTTTTATACAATTATTTGGTATTACATTTGGTCTAATTATGTACTGGGAGTTTAAATCTATGTATGGAAATGATGACTTAATAGCCTCAGATATCTTATTACCCCTGGTATTATTACTACTGGGGAAAGCCTTATATATATTATCAGGACAAATAGGTAAGAAGATATGTGATCATAGGGAAGACAGTAATAACAACAGGTTTACCACCTTATTAGTATTGATTTCTCTGGCGGTTCTTGGCTTTTATAATAACATTTATATAGGTGGGGCTATCACTGGCATAATTTTGGGAAAGTTCTTCTGGTTTGATACTAAACTGAAAGATTTTAAAAGAACCATAAAAAGTTTTAAGCCTAGTTTTGACTGCTTACTAACTGTTATAATTCCCCTTGCTATTATGGTGATAGCCTTAATAGTTGCTTATGAAAATCCTGAAAACTTATATGGTGTATTTTGGGGCATGCTAACAGGTATAAGCATATCATTTCTTGTGATTTATATGGGGAAAAGAGTTAAAAAAACTAATTATATTTAATAGTATAAGGCTGGATTCTATTGATTCAGATTGTGCATCTTGTATAGTAAATGAAGGATAGTCTTAAACATATTTAAAAAAATGTTAATTGACACCTTATAAAACTTTATGTTATCATTTATGTTGTTATAATGTGCTTATATGTGAGGAGGATGCTAATTTGAGTAAAAAGGAAGATGGCCATAAGGCAAAAAAACATAGTTCCTTACGTGCTCTAGCACAAATCTCGCAGATTGGAACAACTATGGCAGCATCTATATTGGTAGGTGTATTACTAGGAAAGTTTCTAGATGGTTTATGTGGTACTGAGCCATGGTTATTATTAATTTTTTCTTTATTAGGTGTGGGAGCAGCAATTAAAGCTGTTTATAATATATCAAAAGACAAATAAGAACCATTAACTTTAAAGTTCTAAGGAAGAGAGGTCCTATGAAGTTATCTGATTTAGCAAAGAGAATGATAAGGGCAATACTATTCATAGTAATAGTATGTATTCTAGGTTCAATAATTTATCACCGATCTTTAGATTTTCTTCCATTTTTATTTGGAGCAATTATTGGATCAGCATTTAGTATTTTTAAAGTCTTTCTCCTTGATAGAGCTGTAGATAAAGCTCTTACGATGGAAAAGTATAAAGCTTTAAAATATGTTTTCTTTCAGAGTATCTTAAGGTTACTAATTTCAGGAATTGCTTTGTTAATAGGGGCTCTTGTTCCACTAATTAGTTTATGGGGAGTTGTAGCAGGAATTGTAGCGTTTCCATTTGCTACATATAGCGAGAAGTTTAGAACAAACAAAAAGGGGTAATATAAAGCAGAGTAGGTGATAAAATTTGTTAAATGTTGAAAATTATTGGGTTCTTAAGATTGCAGGCTATGATGTATGGATAACTGAAACGATTTTTAATACCTGGATTGTGATGGCGGTATTGATTATTCTGGCAATTATTGCAAGGATGAAATTAAAAAGTTTTAAAGTTATTCCTAGTGGTTTCCAGAATGTAATCGAATCCCTAGTAGAGATTTTTGATGATTTTGTTACAAACACCATGGGTGAAAAGCTATCCTATGTAGCACCTTGGTTTTTCATGGTATTTATCTTAGTATTCTCATCTGGTTTATTTAGTACTTTTGGGTTTAGAGCACCAACGGCAGATTTCATAACAACATTTGCTTTAGCCATGGTCACATTTCTTATGATGGTAGTTTTAGGATTTAGACATCGGAAAGGTAAGTATCTAAAGAGTTTATTCCAACCAAATTTCGTGTTTTTTCCAATTAATGTACTTGGTGAAATAGCAAAGCCAGTATCCTTAAGTTTTAGGCTTTTTGGTAATATGCTGTCTGGTACAATTATTCTAACACTTTGGTATACTCTTACACCAACCTTATTGCAAATCGGTATTCCTGCAGCACTTCATGGATTTTTTGATGTAATAATGGGATTCTTACAAACTTATATTTTTGTTATTATAAGTTTAATGTATATCAAAGGTGCAGCAGATGAGTAATTTTTAGTATTAATAATTTTAAAATGAAAATATTGATTGGAGGATTTAATTATGGAACAAGCTTTAGCAACAATTATTAGTGCGGCACATATTGGGGCTGCAATTGCACTTTTTAACGGAGCATTTACAACATTCGGGCAGGCGAAAATCGTAGCCCAAGCTATAGAATCTATGGCTAGACAACCAGAAGCATCAGATGATATTCGTAGTACAATGTTTATAGGTATAGCCTTGGCAGAGACATCTGGTATATATGGACTCTTAATTGCTATCATTATGCTTTTTGCTAATCCATTAGTGAATATATTTATTAACTTTGTAAGTTAATTCTACACTAAACCCTAAAATGCAAAGAGATTAATGTAACGCAAAAAGATGAAAGGAGGTCATATAGATTGAATAATATGATTGTTATTCTAAGTCAATCTGTACCTGAAGGTCGTTTGTTTGCACTAGATCAGCAAACCTTGTTTGGTGTTGGTATACAAGTCCTAAATGGAATTATATTGGCAGTGGCTTTAGGTTTTATATTATATAAGCCTGTCAAAAAGTTCTTGCAAGAACGTACAGAAAGTATCCAGAGTAAAATTGAAAATTCTGAATCAACTATGGCTAGAGCAAAAGAGCTTATAGCTGAATATGAATCAAAAGTAAAAAATATTGATAAAGAATATGAAAAAGTTTTAGCAGAAGCTCGTATCAAAGCTTCTGAAGAAAGAAAGATTATAATAGAAGAGGCGAATCAAGAGGCTGAAAGAATCAAAAAGCGTTCAGAGGATATTATTGAGGCTGAGAGGGAACGTATCAAATTGGAGACCCGTCCCTACATCATCGAGATGGCAACTCTTATGGCCCAAAACTATATTGCCCAAAAAATTGATGAAAAAGAGCAAGAAAAACTCTTTGATGATGCACTGGCCCAGTTGGAGGAAGCACAATGGCTAAGCTAAAGGTCAAATACGCTATTGCCCTTTTTGAATTATCGGAAACAGCTAACACTTTGAAGAAAGATTTAGATGATGCTATCTGGATTAGAGACAGTCTAAGTCATAACGACATTCAAGTGTTTTTAAAGAACCCAGGAATTGCTGACTCTGAAAAAAACCAACTATTTAGCAATAATTTTTCAGATAAAATTACTAAGCATATGATGGGTTTTTTATATCTTATGGTTCGAAAGAATCATGAATCCTTTATAGTGGACGCATTAACCCAGTATATAGACCTTGTCAATAGACATTTTGGAAGAATTAAAGCCAAGGTTGTATCAGCAAGACCTCTTACAGATATTCAAATAGACTCTATCACAGATGTTTTATCAAAAAAGATGGATATGGAAGTTGAGATTGAAACTGAAATTGATCCTGACCATATTGGTGGTTACTATATTTTAGTCAATGGTAAAATATTAGACAACAGCATAAGAAGCCAAGTAAATAAAATGAAGAAACGTTTCTATAAAGGTATTTCTATTGCCAGGGTTGTATCAGCTAAAGCACTTTCAGAAGAAGAAATTCAAACTATTCGTGATATGATATCAAGAAAGTTAAATACAGAAGTTAAAGTTAATGGGGTAGTTGACCCTGACTTATTAGGTGGATTCTATATCGTAGTGGACGGACATTATTATGACGGCACTGTTAGAAGTAAGCTTAAGGATATGAAAAAAAGTATAAAGAGAGGAAAATTTGAATGGTAAATAATCCAGATGATACAATTAAAGTAATAAAAAAGCAGATTGAGTCCTATTCATCTGAGCTGGATTTTTCTGAAGCCGGTACTGTAATACGGGTCGGGGACGGCATCGCACGAGTATATGGATTGCAAAATGCCATGAGCGGTGAACTTCTTGAGTTTTCCAATGGAACACAAGGGATGGCTCTAAATCTAGATGAAGACAGCATAGGTGTTGTAATAATGGGCTCTGACGTAGGTATTAAGGAAGGGGATCCTGTTAAGCTTACAGGTAGAATGACAGAAGTCCCTGTTGGTGATGGAATGTTAGGCCGTGTGGTAAACGCTTTAGGTGAGCCAATTGATGATAAAGGTCCTATTGAAGCGGATGGCTATCGTCCAGTAGAAAATCCTGCACCTAGTGTTATATCCCGTCATGAGGTAAACAGACCTCTACAGACTGGTATAAAGGCTATTGATGCCTTGGTACCTATTGGAAAAGGACAAAGAGAACTTATAATAGGAGATAGACAAACAGGAAAATCTGCCATAGCCATTGATACAATTCTTAACCAAAAAGGTAAAGATGTATATTGTGTCTATGTAGCCATTGGTCAAAAAGCTTCTACGGTAGCCCGTATTATTAAAGTATTAAATGATACAGGTGCTATGGATTTTTCCACAGTAGTTTTATCTACAGCCAATGAAGCGGCACCCCTTCAATATATTGCTCCCTATGCCGGTTGTGCAATAGCTGAAGAGTGGATGCATAAAGGTAAGGATGTTCTAATTGTTTATGATGATTTATCAAAACATGCGGTAGCTTATCGTGCTATTAGCTTGCTCTTAGGTCGTCCTCCCGGAAGGGAAGCCTATCCTGGAGATGTGTTTTATCTACACTCAAGATTGTTAGAACGTGCAGCAAGTATGGGTGAAGAGTATGGTGGAGGAAGTATTACCGCCTTGCCTATAGTTGAAACACAAGAAGGTGATATATCTGCATATATCCCTACAAATATTATATCTATAACAGATGGACAGATTTATCTAGAAACAGATTTATTTAATAATGGTGTAAGACCGGCAATAAATCCGGGACTGTCTGTTTCCCGTGTTGGAGGTTCTGCACAAATTCCTGCCATGAAATCAATTGCTGGTCCTTTGAGAATTGAGTATGCACAGTATAAGGAATTAGCTGCCTTTTCACAATTTGGATCAGATCTAAATCAGGATACTTTAGATCGACTAAATCACGGTGAGCGTATTATGGAAGTGCTTAAGCAACCACAATATAAGCCAATATCAGTTGAACATCAAATCATAATTCTCTATGCCTTGAATAATAAGCATATGGAAGACATTGAGATCAAGTATATCAGAAGATTTCAAAATGATTTAATTCATTATATTGATGAGCATGCTGGTCATATTATAGAAGAAATCAAAAAAACAGGAAAAACTTCAAAAGAGCTTATAAAAGATATTGAAAAAGCAATCAAAGAGGTAAAAGAAAATTGTAATTATATTTAAGGAGGCTATAATGTGAGTTCTACAAGGAATATCAAACAAAGAATAAAAAATGTTAGTTCTGTTGAACAAATCATTAGAGCTATGGATATGGTTGCCTCCACAAAACTGGTTAGGGCCAGAGCGCAATTAGAAGGGGTTCGGCCTATTTATAATGAATTAAAACGGATAGCACAAGAAGTGGGTAATAATGAAAAAGCCATGTCCAATATATTTTATGAAGAAAAAGATGCTAAGTCTTCTTTGTATATTATATTGACTGGTAATAGAGGTTTGGCTGGTGCTTATAACTCAAACATATGCAAAAAAGTTTTGGAACATATGAATCATGGTAAAAATGAAAAGTTAATTATTGCTGGTTCGAAGGGATATGAGTTTTTTGCTAAACATGATAAGAACATTGTTCATTCTATATTTGACGTGCCAGATGATAGTGTATATTATGGCTCGGAAAATCTTGCTAACAAAGCGATAGAGTTATATTTATCTGGTGAAATAGGAGAAGTGTACATTGCTTATACTCATTTTGAGAATGTTCTAACCCACATACCTATTGTAGAAAAAGTTCTTCCAATAGAAGTTAAAGAAAAAGATGACTTGAAGGCAAGTAACAATGAATATGAGCCAGATGTAGAAGTATTTATAAATAATTTAATACCTTTATATCTGCATATGAATATATTTAGAACATTTTCAGAATCTCATACCAGTGAACAGGCAGCCCGTATGGTGAATATGGATGCGGCCGGAAAGAATGCAGAGGAGATACTAGAAGATCTAAATAGATTATATAATCGTCAGCGTCAAGCATCAATAACTCAAGAATTAAATGAAATTGTAGGTAGTGCTAGTGTTTTAAATAAAGGAGGGTCAGATGAAAGATAAAAACATAGGAAAAATAACTCAGATAATAGGTTCTGTTATAGATATTAGGTTTGAGGATGATATGCCTTCTTTATATAATGCTATTGAAGTACAACTTAATGAGGAAAAAATTATTCTAGAGGTTATGCAACACTTAGGAGATAATACAGTACGTTGTATCTCTATGCAGCCTACAGATGGATTAAAACGTAATATGGAGGCAGTTGATACAGGTGCTCCTATATCTGTTCCTGTTGGTAAGGAAGTCCTGGGACGTATGGTTAATATTCTAGGTCAACCTATTGATAACAAACCTGAGATAGAATCATCAGAACAATGGTCTATTCACCGTGATCCACCTTCCCTTACGGATCAAGTGGCTGAGCCGGAGATGTTAGAGACAGGAATTAAGGCTATTGACCTTCTATGTCCTTTCCCAAAGGGAGGTAAGATTGGTCTTTTTGGTGGAGCAGGAGTTGGAAAGACTGTTCTTATTATGGAATTAATTAATAGTATTGCACAGGAACATGGCGGATATTCAGTATTTACTGGTGTTGGTGAGCGTTCACGTGAGGGTAATGACCTTTATCATGATATGCTAAACTCAGGTGTATTAGACAAAACCTCCTTGGTCTTTGGGCAGATGAATGAACCACCAGGAGTTAGAATGAGAGTAGGTCTTACAGGGCTTACAATGGCAGAATATTTTAGGGATAAAGATCATCAAGATGTACTTCTTTTTATTGATAATATATTCCGTTTTGTACAGGCAGGCTCAGAAGTGTCAGCCTTACTAGGTCGTACTCCTAGTGCAGTAGGATATCAACCTACTTTGGCTACAGAGATTGGTTCCTTAGAGGAGCGTATATCCTCAACTAAGTCAGGATCAATTACTTCAGTACAAGCTGTATATGTACCTGCAGATGACCTGACAGACCCTGCTACAGCATCTATATTTGCTCATCTAGATGCAGTTACTATTCTTTCAAGATCAATTGTTGAACAGGGTATATATCCAGCAGTTGATCCCCTAGCATCATCATCCCGTATTCTTGAAGAAAGTATCGTAGGAAAAGATCATTATCGTGTAGCACAAGCTGTTTCAAGAATACTACAGCGTTATAAAGATCTTCAAGATATTGTGGCCATATTAGGAATGGACGAACTTTCTGAAGAAGATAAACAGATAGTTAATAGGGCTAGAAAAGTACAGAGGTTCTTGTCACAGCCCTTCTATGTGGCTGAGAAGTTCACAACAACCCCTGGCCGTCACGTATCTATAGATGAAACAGTTAGAGGCTTTAGAGAGATTTTAGAAGGAGTACATGATGATATACCTGAGGGATATTTTCTCAATGTAGGAACTATTGATGAGGTAGTTGAAAAGTATAAGATAGCACAGGGTGATTAATATGTCAGAACAAGAGAAAAATAAATCTATTAAAGTAAATAAGTTAAAGCTTAAAATCACAACCCCTCGTGGTCTTAAATTTACCGAAGAGGCTGACATGGTAGTTATGCGTTGTATAGATGGTAACCTAGGTGTACTTCCTGGTCATGCTCCCATTACAAGTGTATTAGGAGATGGTACCCTTCGTATAGTCAATAATGGCTCTGAAAAAAAACTTGCTCTATTTGGTGGAATAGTTGAGGTTAAGGATGATACAGTTAATATTTTTTCTACTATTGCACAAAGGGTGGAAGAGATTGATCTAGAGCGTGCCAAAGCAGACCTTGAAGCTGCTAGGGCGGCTATTTCAGAAAATGAAGAAGAAATGCAATTCCAAAATCTACGTGCCTTGATGTATAGATCTTTGGTTCGTATAGAAGTTGGAACTTATATGGAAGATACAGATTATTTTAAAGAAGATGATGAAAGTGAAGATGATTCATAAGGGTATTCTTATGAATCATCTTTTTTGTAATATAATCATAATTAAAGTTTAGAATTTAGTTTGCCTACCATTTAGATATTATCATAATCATCTAGAAAATGATGCTTAACTCCATCCTTTTTATAGGCAATAATAGTAGCAAGGTTGACATTTTCAACACTTTTGAATATATTGCCCTCTACATATGGATTGCTTTCCTTCATAGTGGCTATAAGTTTTTTTATCTCCATTCGTTTTGAGGAAGTCTTTCCATCTACTATTGAACAGGTATCGGTAAATTTACAAGCACATTGAATAAAATATAGATTATTATAGTCACGCCATTTTTTAATATCATCTTCACGGATTAAGTACATTGGACGAATTAACTCCATACCCTCAAAATTACTACTGTGTAATTTAGGCATCATAGTCTGTATCTGGGAACCGTAAAGCATACCCATTAGAATAGTCTCAATCACATCATCATAATGATGTCCTAGAGCTATTTTATTA
>JAAYNY010000014.1 GCA_012520635.1 Clostridiales bacterium
TGAAATCAGCTGGATAAGAACTGTAGTTAAAGTAATTTCTTGTTCGGAGTAATTTTGTCCAAAAAAGGGTTGCCAATCCACATCCAGTATAAATATAAACTTATAATAGGCACATTTTATTTACCAACACAACCTTATATGCCTAAGGAATATGGTACATTTTTTGAAACATTCAACATATCATATATTGAAAGCCAAATTTGCCTATTTGATACAAAAGCTATAATAAACATGGAAGTAATCCCCATAGAACGGAGTTGATTAGCATGACTGATAAAAGAATTGGAAGTGAACGAGCTTTTAGAGAAGCGTGCAAAAGAAACGGTTTGATTTATAAGAAACATGATAAGGGATTTGAGACCGATTGTGTAAAACTAGAAGATGAAGATGGTAATAGTTTTCACTTAAATAATGATTTAAGTGTTGATAATTGTTCTTATAAAAATAAGGATAATGACTTAGCTGCTACTAGTGAGAAGAAATCTCTTAAAAATAGGATTGGTTCAAAGCAAAAAAAATCATCTTATAAAATGCAAAAGGGATTACAGAAGGCGTAGACTGACTTTTACCATGGTAACTTATTGCCGTCAACCATAAATTAGGTTGACGGTGATTTTTTATTGACAAATGAGACAGAGGAAACGTCCCCCTGTCTCATTTCAAGAAGACAGGGGGACGTTTCCCCTGTCTTGTTATTGACAAATGTATGCATTAGGATATATGATGTCAAATAATACATAAGTAGAAAGGTGGTATTAGATTATGAAAGATTTTCATATTGATACTAAATGTATTCAATCAGGTTATAAGCCAGATAATGGTGAGGCAAGGGTTCTTCCTATCTATCAAAGCACAACTTTCAAATATGATTCCAGTGAACATGTAGGAAAGCTCTTTGATCTTGCAGAGGAAGGTTTCTTTTATACAAGGCTTGCCAACCCTACCATGGATGCTGTTGAAAGAAAAATTGCTGATTTGGAAGGTGGAATCGCTGCAATGTGTACATCTTCAGGCCAATCGGCTAATATGGTAGCTGTTCTTAATATTTGTAACGCAGGAGACCATATGATCTCTGTTGGTACCATATATGGAGGAACAATGAATCTATATGCTGTTACGCTAAAGAAAATGGGTATAGAGTGTACATTTGTGGATCCAGACGCTTCTTTAGAAGAGCTGCAAAAGGAAGTAAAGGATAATACTAAGCTGATATTTGCGGAGACAATCTCAAATCCTGCATTAGTTGTTACTGACATTGATAAATTTGCTAAACTGGCTCATTCTAATGATTTACCTTTAATTATAGATAATACCTTTGCAACCCCTATTAATTGCAGGCCAATAGAATATGGGGCAGATATTGTGACCCATTCTACTTCAAAATACATGGATGGACATGCTGTTTCACTTGGGGGTGTAATTATTGATAGTGGTAATTTTAACTGGGATAATGGCAAGTTTCCAGGCCTATCAACCCCTGATGAATCTTATCATGGTATGGTCTATACCAGGGATTGTGGCAAGGCAGCATTTATAACTAAGGCCAGAGTTCAACTTATGAGAGATATGGGAATGACTCCATCACCTTTCAACGGATTTTTGCTTAATATTGGTCTTGAAACCTTACATCTTCGTATGGAGCGTCATTGTCAAAATGCCCAGAAGGTGGCTGAATATCTTGAGGCTAATCCCAAAATATCATGGGTTAATTATCCCGGTCTTAAGAGTAATAAATACCATGACTTGGCAAATAAATATATGCCAAATGGAACTTGTGGTGTAATATCATTTGGTGTTAAAGGTGGAAGAGAGACTGCTGTAAAATTCATGGATAGCTTAAAACTAGCAACAATTGTAGTACATGTGGCTGATGCTAGAACCGGGGTTCTACATCCTGCCAGTACCACCCACAGACAACTTACTGATCAGCAGTTAATCGACTGCGGAATTTCTCCAGATATGATTCGTATGTCTATAGGAATTGAGAATGCTGATGATATAATAGCTGATATTGAGCAAGCTCTTAATCAATAATATAATTTATCTTGGCTGCCAGTTATATGTTTAGCTGGTGGCTTTTATTTTTAAATTATTGTTAGAAGATATGGTATAATAAATACAAAAATACAAGAGGTGGTTTTTATTAAGAAATCTCAATTAAAAAAAGTTAATCCCTTATTCATAATGAAAGCAGGAATAGGCTCGGCTATTGCAATTATTATAGCTGAAGCTCTGGGCTTCTTATATAGTCCTTCAGCAGGAATTATAACCTTACTTACCATACAAGAAACTAAGAAGGAAACAATTAAGGTTGCTTCAAAAAGGTTTATATCTTTTCTAATGGCTGTAGCTATATCTTATATCTTATTTAATGGGTTTGGCTACAATCCATTAGTTTTTGGAGCTTTTATACTTATATTTGTAGGCTTAAGTAATTTGTTTAACCTAAAAGACGGCATATCCATGAATGCTGTTTTGATGACTCATTTTCTTGTTGAAGAAAGATTTGATTTATCAATGATTTTAAATGAAGTGGCCATTCTTGCCATTGGAATGGCTATTGGTATTATAGTTAATCTTATTATGCCAAACTATAAAAAGCAAATCTTCGTTAAGCAGCGTATGCTAGAAGATGAAATGAGAAAGACAATAAGTACTATGGCACAAGCTCTTAAGGATAAGGTAAGAAAGATCCAAGTTGACTTTACTTGTCTTGATGAATTATTGGAGGAACTTCTTCAAAAGGCATATGAGGATGCTGGCAATAGATTATTAACCGATACAAGGTATCTTATATCCTATCTGGAAATGAGAAAGCATCAGGTAGAGGTACTAAAAGATATAAGCCAAAATATTAATGAAATTCCCGTATTGCTAAAACAGTCAATTCCAATAGCTTTGTTTCTAGAAAGTACAGCAGAGAGTTTTCATGAACTTAATAATGCAATAGACTTACTTGAAGATTTAGATGAATTGCTTGTTCATTATAGGCAGGAGGATTTACCTGAATCTAGAGATGAATTTGAACACCGTGCTATATTATTTAAGATATTAAAAGATCTAGAATATTTTCTTTTAATTAAAAGAAATTTCGTCCTTGATCTTGAGAAGAATGATATAAAGTCCTATTGGATTGGCTAGAATAAAAGACAGCTTTTTTCACATAATAATATGGAGGTCTGCAAAAAATTATTATGTAGAAGGAGCAACATATGCAAAGCGTAATTAATAATGAAAATACAAATTCCAATGTAGATAATAATTCTAATAATAACAAGCCAGCTAATGATGATAGGGACAAAACAAATAAGGATAATCCAGAAGATGAAAAGCTTAAGCAGGAAAATGAAGATCTTAAAGATAAAAAGATCAGTGAATATGGTCAAACTGTTCTTGATAATAACAATAAAGAACATAAGATTCACCTCTTATCTGTAATAGGTGAAATTGAAGGTCATGAATGTCTACCCCAGCATAATAAGACAACCAAGTATGAGCATGTTCTTCCTCAGTTAGCAGCCATAGAGGATAGTTCTGATATTGATGGATTACTGATTCTAATTAATACAGTTGGAGGAGATGTAGAAGCTGGACTTGCAATTGCTGAGATGATTGCTTCCCTTAGTAAGCCTACCGTTTCTTTGGTCCTAGGTGGAAGTCACTCCATAGGTGTTCCTTTGGCTGTTTCTGCTGATTACAGCTTTATAGTTCCAACAGCAACTATGATTATACATCCAGTTAGAATGAATGGTACAGTTATTGGGGTTACCCAAACATTTGAATATATTGAAAAAATTCAGGACAGAATAATTAAATTCGTAGTACGAAATTCCAATATAAGCTATCAGGATTTTAAAAATCTAATGCTAGATACTACCCAGCTTGCCAAGGATGTTGGCTCTATATTAGTAGGAGAAGAGACCGTTAATCATAAGATTATTAATGAAGTAGGCGGCATAAATGAAGCCCTTACAAAGTTGAATAATATGATAGATGAGAATCAAGGAAAGGATTAATAATTCTAGACCATATAGTCATATATAAGGAGGCTAAAATGTTATATACTTCAGTACCCTTAGAAAGAGTTTATTTTGATTTTAATGCTAAGGATCAAGAAAAAAAAGAAGAAACTCAGTCCGAATATAATGAAGTAATATTAAAGCATGGGAGAGTTGTTACTAGGCGGGAAGGGAAGGATTATGTGGTTCAAAAGATAAATTCTACTGATATGAGTGATTACCTTAACGCTGATTATTCACCTGGTAAGATAATAAAAATGTGATAATTTTTAGTGAAATTATATTAGTGGAATAGAATATAAGCCTATATTATGATAAGATAAAATATTAATAGCTAAAAAAGGTTATTTTGAGGTTATTTATATGAAAGGTTTGATTGGTATAGGTTTATTTTTCTTTCCGGTAAGGGACTTAAAGGTAAGTAGACCTTGCATATCATTTACCTAGAAGGTATAATTGATGATGGAAGAGGCAAAATGAAGTAAGGGGGAAGAGCTTTGGCTTCCAAGAATAATAAAAGTAAAAAAAGAACATCTAATAGTCAGAAAAAAAGAAAAGAGTTAGAGAAGCAAAGTGGAGCAATGGAAGATGAAATAATTCTAATTATTACTATAGTTGCTTCTATACTTATATATTTAAGTTACTTTGATTTAAGCGGAATAGTAGGAGAGTATGTAAGTGGATTTTTGTTTGGTATGATAGGATTAGAGGCATATATATTGCCGATAATTCTGTTTTTTGGTACAGCATTTCATATTTCTAATATGGGTAATCGTCAAGCTGGGAGGAAACTTTTAAGTGCAGCGGTTTTTTTAGTTATGTTAACAGCTTTTATTCAACTTGTTACAGTACCCTATGATGAAAATATGAAGATATTTGAATATTACATAAATTCTCGTGAAAATAGAACTGGCGGTGGCATTATTGGCGGTATATTAGTGATGTTACTTTGCGGTGCTTTTGATGTTCCAGCTACATATGTGATATTGACGGCTGTGATGATTATATGTATGGTAGTGATATCTGGTAAAGCCATATTTCTTTATATGGCTAAAAAAAGCAAAAAGTCTATGGAAGAAAGAATTCAACATAATAGGAAAAGACGGTTAGAGATTGATGAGGAAAGGGCTAGAAGAGGAGATATACCAGAGAGACCTCATGGTAGACTATTTAAGGCTTTCCTCTTACAAGATGAGGATGATGGAGAAGATGGTGAAGAAGATACTTCTAATGTTATAAACTTAAAAGAAAAGAAAAGCAAGAAAAAAAGCAAGAAGTCAAATAGTGTCAGTCCTATAGTTGATATGGAACCTATAAGCTCCTCTGACAAGATGCCTGCTGAAGATAAGGCCTTAGCTATAGATGATATTAGTATTCAAGGATTAGAAGACATCAATCGGGTTCCAACTTATGAGGACGAGCTAAATGATAAGTTTGGAAAAGGCGGTACTACAAGTGTAGAAAGAACTGAAAGTGATGTTCTTTCTTCTGAGCCAGACGGAACTACAGATGTAGAACGACCAAATACTAGTAGTAATGATGGTAATGTGGTCAAGAAAAGCAAGGAGAAGATAAGCCCTAAAGATATAGAGGACTTGAACATAGATCAAAGTAGCCAGGAAAAGGAATATGTTTTCCCCTCTATTAAGCTACTTTCACCTCCAAAATCTAAAGCTGGAAAGGCTCAGATAACAGAAAAAAATCTTAAGGAAACTGCAGCTAAGCTTCAAAGTACTCTAGATAGCTTTGGTGTACATGTTACTATTACTAATGTCAGTTGTGGACCTTCTGTTACAAGATATGAGCTTCAACCAGAACATGGGGTAAAGGTAAAGAGTATAACCAGCCTTTCAGATGATATTAAGCTTAATCTTGCAGCACCTGAGATAAGAATAGAAGCTCCGATTCCAGGAAAGTCAGCTGTTGGTATTGAGGTTCCTAATAAGGAGAATTTTGTTGTTACCCTAAGGGAAATAATTGAAAGTCCAGAGTTTGTTAATCACCCTTCCGATATTGCATTTTCAGTAGGTAGGGATATAGGCGGACAAGTTATTGTAGCGGATATTGGTAAGATGCCTCACCTTCTAATAGCAGGTGCCACAGGTTCGGGTAAATCTGTTTGTATTAATTCTTTGATTATGAGTATTTTATACAAATCTAAACCTTCTGATGTTAGGATGATTATGATTGACCCTAAGGTAGTTGAGCTTAACGCTTATAATGGGATACCCCATTTACTTATTCCTGTAGTAACTGATCCTAAAAAAGCTGCAGCGGCTCTTAACTGGGCAGTTATTGAGATGACTGAAAGATATAAGAAGTTTGCTGATGCAGGTGTTCGTGATCTAAAGGGATATAATGAGAAGATGAGGGAAGAAGCTTTTCAAAATGATGAAACTTACCAAAAGCTACCCCAGATTGTAATTATTATAGATGAGCTTGCTGACCTTATGATGGTAGCTCCTGGTGAAGTAGAGGATGCCATATGTCGTCTAGCACAGATGGCTAGGGCTGCAGGTCTACATTTGATTATAGCTACTCAGAGACCTTCTGTTAATGTTATTACTGGTGTTATTAAGGCAAATATCCCTTCAAGGATTGCATTTGCAGTATCATCTGCAGTAGATTCAAGGACAATTATTGATGGAGCTGGTGCTGAGAAACTCTTGGGTAAGGGAGATATGCTCTTCTTCCCGTCAGGGTATCCTAAGCCTGTAAGAATTCAAGGTACTTATGTATCTGATAAAGAGGTAAGTACGGTAGTTGAATCCCTTATTAAGAATAATAGTGAAGCAAGCTATAGTGAAGAAGTTAAAGAAACTATAGAAAATGCTAAAGCACAAGAAGCTATTACTGCGGCAAATGATGAACGAGATGATTATTTTGTAGAGGCAGGAAGATTTATAATTGAAAAAGATAAGGCCTCTATAGGAATGCTGCAGAGAGAATATAGAATTGGTTTTAACCGAGCCGCAAGAATAATGGATCAATTAGCAGATGTTGGAGTAGTAGGACCTGAAGAAGGAACTAAGCCAAGAAAGATTCTTATGAGTTCAGAAGAGTATGAGCAGTTCTTGATAGATAATGGATTAAGTTAATTAAAATATATTAACCTTGATTTGTATAAGATAACTATGAAGTTATCTTACAAAAATCAAGGTTATTTTTTAAGCTTGTACTATGGTTAAAGCTATAGAGTAATTATAATTATATTATACACAGTAATTCTTTAGGAGTATCGATTAGGTAATCTGCTCCTTCTTTTCTTAAAAGCTCCCGGGTTCTAAAGCCCCATGTAACTCCGATAAAGGGAAGCCCGGCATTTTTTGCTGTTTGAACATCAACCTCAGAGTCTCCAACAAAGATTGTCTTATTAATATCAGAACCAAGCTCTTTGATGGCTGCTAGAATACTATCTGGTGCAGGCTTTCTTTTGACTGTAGGAGATTCACCTACGGCAACATCGAATATTGTACCAAAGTAATCCTTAGCCAGTTCTTTAACAGCAGCATCGAATTTATTAGATACTATTGCAAGTTTAAAATCAAATCTATTCAAATCAAGTAGCAATTCCATAATACCATCATAGGGTCTGGTTTTATTTTGCATATTTTTATTATAATGATCTTTAAAAGTAGCCAGGCAATTTTCAAGTTCCTCTTGGCTACTATGTATAGGTATTGAACGCTTAACTAATTTTCCAACGCCATTTCCAACGAAGCGTCTAACCTCTTCTAAGGTTCTTGGTTCATATCCATGCTTAGTTAAGGCATAATTTAGGCTGTCTTTTAAATCTTCTAAAGTGTTTAATAAAGTTCCGTCAAGATCAAAAATTATGGTATCGTATTTCATGTAAAGATCCTTTCTAAAATATTGAACAGTAGATAAATCACAATTAATAAGTTGTTAATAGTAGCTATAATTAAATATTAATCAGTATTATAACAGACAAAGACATAATTGGCTAGGCTATTTTCAACTTGCTAATTAAAAGATTAACAATTTGAGAATTTATATACTTGACCTTAACTGTTCATGTGCTACAATAATTTTAATTAAACAATTCACAGAAAGGCTGGGATGACATATGAAGACAGATATTCAAATAGCACAAGAAGCA
>JAAYNY010000015.1 GCA_012520635.1 Clostridiales bacterium
CTATTGGCTAGGAATAGAAGATAATGATACTCTGTTTAAAATCAATAGACAGATACATCAAAGTTTATTAGATAAAGGTTTTATGTTAGAAGATAGAGAATATAAACCTCATATAACTATAGGCAGAAAAGTTATATTAAAAGATAGTTTTAATACCAATGACCTAGATGATATTGTGAAGAAAATAGAGATTGATATAAATAATGTGGATTTGATGAAATCTGAATTCGTTAATGGAAAGTTGATACATTCTGTAGTATTTTCGAAACCTTTGCCTCATAAAAATTAAGGCGTCTCGGAGATAAGACAGATTTAATAAATAGTAAATTTATAAAAATATTGTGATATTTTGTAAAATATGGTATTATATTAAATAAATACAATAAGTTTACTGGTGATACTGGCAATTTAAATTAGTGGTGGTGTCAGAGGGTGAAAAGACCCGATATAATTGAAACAAGCATGATAATTATAAGAGTCTTCCTACTGTTTAAGCAAAGAAACAGTATATTTTTGTATTATTCCATTGTACTTGTGGTATTTATACTGGGAAGATTAGGTCATGGAAAATAGCTATATAATACTAGCTTGTTAAAGTTAATGCATGTATAGAAAGAATTTTATTCAGTGGAATACTTATATGGGAGGTTGATTTTATGAGAAGGTTATTAGCTTTATTATTGGTGGGATCTATTATCCTATCTATGACTGCTTGTGCTAAGGGAAACACGGAAACCACGGATACCACAGATAGCACAGAAGATGTAACAGTAACAGATGAAAATGATTCTGTAGAAAGTCCCACGGCTATACCAATTGAAGAAGAAACAATTTCCGAGGAAGAGAATGAGAATTTGATACCGGGAGGTTATTTTGATCAAGAAAGTAGCAAATGGGGAACCTATACAGAATCAGGTGGGGCAGGTAAGATATCTGTAAATCCAGATGGACAACTGGAAGTGGTGATTGAGAATAGCGGAACAGTTGGCCATGCAGTCCAGGTCTACTGTGATGGCTTTGAGCTACTTAAGAATGCAGTGTATGAGATTTCCTTTGACATCAGCTCTTCTATAGATAGGATTATGGAGTGGCGTATCCAGCTAAATGGAGGGGATTATCATGCATATGTTTCAGAAGAGAATGTAGGTATTACTAATGAAATGAAACATTTTACTTGTACTTTTACCATGGAAGAGGAATCTGATCCAGCACCAAGATTATGTTTTAATTTAGGTTTTTATCAGTTGGATGGGGAGCTTGCTAGCCATACCGTAACTCTTGATAATGTTGAATTGTTTTTAAAGGATGCTTCTAGAGCTGAACCAGCTGCCACAGGTGATATGGGACCATCAATAAATATTAACCAGGTGGGATACCGTAGTGATGATAATAAGATAGCCATTTTCCGAGACAGTAGTCTTGATAATAAATTTGAAGTGTATAATGTAGATGCAGGTAAGATAGTTTACACCGGCTATGTGCTTGGCTCAGTACAAACTATATCGGCTGGAGAGACAGTGGCCTATGGTGATTTCTCCAGTGTAAAGGAAGCAGGTACATATAAGTTGGTGGCGGCAAATAGCGGTGAATCCTATGAATTTGTAATTAATGATGAAGTATATGATGATTTAATAGATGATGTTGTAAGAATGCTATATCTACAACGTTGTGGCAGTGAGCTTAAGCCAGAATATGCAGGGGACTTTGCACATGCTGCCTGTCATACACAGAAGGGGATAATCTATGGAACTTCAGAGAAGAAGGATGTGTCAGGTGGCTGGCATGATGCAGGGGATTATGGTCGTTATGTTGTTCCAGGAGCAAAAGCTGTGGCGGACATATTGCTTGCTTATGAAGATTATAGCCATGTATTTACTGATGATGTGGGTATTCCCGAAAGTGGTAATGGCATACCAGATATACTGGATGAAGCCAGATATGAGCTGGAGTGGATGTTAAAGATGCAGGACAAGAAGTCCGGCGGAGTCTATCATAAGGTCACCGGTTTGAACTTTGAAGCTATGGTAATGCCAGAGACGGTAACAGATGACTTATATATAATGCCAATCTCCAATTGTGCAACGGGGGACTTTGCAGCAGTAATGGCCATAGCAGCTAGAGTATATAAACTCTTTGATTCTGCCGTTGCTAAAGAATGTCATACTTCGTCCATTAGAGCATTAGATTATCTGGAGGCCAATGATGGAGAGGGCGGTTATCGTAATCCTGGGGATGTGCTTACCGGGGAATATCCTGATACAGTGGATACCGATGAGTACTTCTGGGCATTAAGTGAACTATATAAAACCACAGGCAGTTCAGTCTATGAGAAAAAAATTGCTACCATTGACTTTGATTCTTTTGATGATGGAATGGGTTGGCAAGCAGTAAGTCTGTATGGCTATTATGCTTATTTAACAGCTGAGAAACAGAATGATGATATTAAGAAAAAGATAATTAATAAATTCAATACATACCTTAATTCAGTAGAGAAGAATATAGAAGCAGATGGTTATTTCTCTTCAATGGGAGATGTATATTATTGGGGAAGTAATATGACACTGGCTAATAATGGTATGGCCCTCTTGATGGCCAATAGAATAATTGAGAATAGTACTGATTTTGATCAGTTGGCAAAAAAACAGCTGGATTACCTACTGGGAGCCAACTCTACTTCTTACTGTTTTGTAACTGGTTATGGCAGTCAGTCACCGCAGAACACCCATCATAGACCATCCGAGGCTCTTGGAACTACCATGATTGGTATGCTGGTTGGAGGAGCTAATTCAAATCTAGAGGATCCTTATGCAGAGAATGTTCTATCTGGAAGACCTGCTGCTAAGTGTTACGTTGACAACATGCAGAGTTATTCATGTAATGAGATAACTGTGTACTGGAATTCTCCACTAATCTATCTACTAGCTGGTTTGGAGGCTAATTAATACTGTTTGAACTTATTAGAATAATAAATATAATACAAAACATAGAGAATGTCAGGCTAGTGGCTAAGTGTAGTATTTAATACTCACAACCCCATAGCTTGGCATTTTTATTTTTAGTATAGGATATATGGACTAGATTATGTTACAATAGAAGAGTAGAATCAGATTAAATGTCTACCCTAAGCATTAGAAGAATATTACAGCTTTGAGGAAGGGAAAGGAGAGGTTTTATGGAATATCATGTATCTATACAGGGAAATGATCAAGCAAAAGGAACAGCTGATCAACCTTTTCGTACAATATCACGGGCTGCAGCTCTTGCAATGCCTGGTGATACAGTTATTGTACATGCTGGAGTATACAGAGAATGGGTTAATCCAGCTAATGGAGGAACAAAAGACCATAGAATAATATATCGATCAGCAGGAGATGGGGAAGTAGTCATTACCGGGGCTGAACCAATTACAAATTGGGACCATGAAGGGGATAATGTTTGGAGTACAGAAGTACCTAACTCCAAGTTCTCAGTACGTAACCCTTTTGAAGTGGAGTTAAGTGGAGACTGGTTGTTTGACGGGGAATTTACGGCCCATCTTGGTGATGTATATCTGGATGGCAAGTCCTTGTATGAATGCGATAGTGTTAATAAAGTACGAGAGCCTGAAGTTTGGCCTGAAGCTAAATATCCTAAGGACTCACTATTAAAATGGTATGCCCAAGTTGGTACTGTAACAACAAAAATTTGGGCCAATTTTGGAGGAAAAGACCCTCGTAATGAAAATGTAGAAATAAGTGTTCGTCCTTACTGTTTCTGGCCTGAGAAACCAGGACTTAACTATATAACCGTAAGTGGTTTTACCCTTTGTCAAGCATCCCCTCAGTGGGCACCACCTACTGACTATCAGGAAGGTTTGATTGGACCTCACTGGAGTAAGGGATGGATTATTGAAAACAATATTATCTATGAATCTAAGAACGTTGGTATAAGCTTAGGTACAGAAATCGGTACTGGGCACAAAAAGTATTCTGATAAACATAAGAAAGGTGGTACTCAACGGGAGCAGGAGGTTATTTTACGAGCCTTACGTTCTGGCTGGCATAAGGATAGAGTAGGTAGTCATATTATTCGAGGAAATGTGATCCATGATTGTGAACAAGCAGGTATTGTGGGACATATGGGTGCCGCATTTAGCAGTATTTATCAGAATCGTATTTACAATATTCATCATAAAAGGATTAGACACGGTGCCGAAGTAGCAGGAATTAAGTTACATGGGGCTCTAGATACACAAATTAATGAAAATAAAATATATAGCTGTTACCGAGGAATTTGGCTTGACTGGCAGGCACAAGGTACCCGAATCAGCCGGAATGTATTATTTGATAACCTTTCTGAGGATCTCTTTGTTGAGGTTTGTCATGGCCCTTATATGGTTGATCATAATCTATTCCTATCACCGATGAACTTTAGGAATATGGCACAGGGTGGTGCTTTTGTACATAATTTGTTTACAGGTAGATTTGTTGTTCGTTCAGAGATAACCCGTACTACACCCTACCATTTCCCTCACGAAACAGCTATGGCGGGATATTCCAATATCACCGGAGGCGACGACAGATACTACAACAATATCTTTTTGGGGGACAATGATGGGAATAAGGAAGTTGTTCCTATAACCTTCTTTGAGCATCTTCCACTGAAACCCAGAGATGTAGTTGGAGAAGATGGGAAGACATTGATGGACGGTGTTCCTGACGATTCTATTTGCTATCTGCATCCTGTGGGACTAGGAGGCTACGACAAACATCCAAATTCCAAGGATAAGCAGTGGTGGGAATATACAAGAGAGGAAATTGCTGAGCTTGGGGATGCCGCAAAGGATTTCTTTATTGGTAATGCTGTTCTTCCGGTAACTATGGGTGGAAACATATATCTTAACCAGGCGGTTCCAAGTAGTCATGATCCAAGTCCAAAGGTATATGAGCAAAAGGGCATTAATGTAGATATTAATCTTGATGAGAGCACAGTACGAATTCAGGTTAATGAGTCTCAAGTACTTTGCGGAGCATCTTCAATGTTAGTTACCACTGACTTGCTTGGCAAGACTTATCACGCTGATATGAATTATGAAGAACCTGACAGTAATCCCTATCGTTTTGACACCGATTTTTATGGTATAAAGAGACCTGATGCAGATGTAACACCTGGTCCCTTCGAATTAACCGTAAATGGTACCGTTGATTTTGAATTTTAATTTATGGTAGTAATATGGATTAATCACTCACTTAAAATAAGATAATTAATATAATAAAGGTATCTGTAAACAACTTGTACTTAGCTGTTTGCAGATACCTTTAAATTTTACCAATTTTTTATTATAGATACCTCCTTTGTTAACCAAATGTTTAAAATTGTAAAAATTATGTAGAAATTGCAGGAAAACAATGTTATAATTTATTATAGCCTAACATTTTTTGTAAAACGCGTAATTACATTTTTAAAAAGGGGATGATAAATGGCGAAAATCATATATGGTTAATACCCCATAAAAAGATAATGGTGGGGCAATTAACTAGGATTAGATAGTAAGCACAAATTACAAAGGTAAAAAAGGAGGTAGCAAATGAAGATCAAAAAGTTTTTAGCAGGAGTATTATCTTTTGCATTGTTAGCAGGTATATTTTCGGGAATGCCCTTAAATACAAGCAGGGTATATGCTGACTGTCAGCTGGTTTCTGATGATTTTGAAATCAACTATGATGGATGGTGTAATGCTGGAGAAAACACCATTTTATCAGCAATTGAAGATCAGGGATATAAGTCAACAAGAGGTATGATGGTAACAAATCGATTAAGTAAAGACCATGGAGCATATTCGCAAAAAGGTTTTTACCTTGATGGTGGTAGAAATTATAATTACAGTGTTTTTGTAAAGCATAATGGAGCAGACATGGAGACATTTAATTTGTCTCTAACCTATCAGGATTTAGAAACAGGGAAGTTGAATACCAAGGTAATTGCAAGTGAAGATGTTCTTGGTGGGGAATGGGTTGAACTTTCAGCAGAATATAAGGCACCAAAAACAGCCTTAGATATTACCTTGTTAATTACAACTGATAGCATCTCTGATTTCTTTTTTGATGATGTAACTATAAGTGAGAATAGAAGAATTCAAACTAATACAGCATCTGCTGCTATTGATGATGTTGGCTTAAAGGATATCTATGCCAATTACTTTAGAGTGGGCTCAGTACTTAATTCTGGAACAGTGGGTAACTCAACAATAAGAGCTACCATGTTAAAGGAATTTAATAGTATTACCCATGAAAATGAGTTAAAGCCTGATGCTACATTGGTTCAATCAGGTTCAACTAATACAGATATTAAAGGTTCTCTAAATCGTGCAGCTAGTATTTTAAACTTCTGTGCTGAAAATAATATTGCTGTTAGGGGTCATACATTAGTTTGGCATAACCAGACACCTGAATGGTTTTTCAAGGATAATCTACAAAACTATGGTGGCTGGGCATCACAATCAGTTATGGATCAGCGTATGGAAAGTTACATAAAAAACATGTTTGCCGCCATAAAAACTCAGTATCCATCACTAAATCTTTATGCTTATGATGTTGTAAATGAGGCAGTAAGTGATGATTCTAACAGGACTAGTAATTACGGTGGTGCAAGAGAACCTGGATATGGAGATGGAAAATCTCCATGGGTTCAGATTTACGGAGATAATAAGTTTATCGAGAAAGCATTTACATATGCAAGAAAATATGCTCCATCAGATTGTAAGCTTTTCTATAATGATTATAATGAATATTGGGATCATAAGAGAGATTGCATGGTTGCAATGTGTACATCC
>JAAYNY010000016.1 GCA_012520635.1 Clostridiales bacterium
TCATATGCATTAGTTATAAATTCATTTTCTTCTTTGGCTAACTTCTCAATTTCTTCTTTGTGATTAGGACTATCAGTAGGCAATGACTCAGCCTTTCCTCTTATTACCCAAGCTGTCTTTAGACAAGTATATGCTCGCTCTGAAATCCTTGATTTCTTTACAATTGAATTTACAAGAGCCATCTTATGTCTAACTATGGCATCATCATAACTATATACATTTCCCGTCTCAGGGGAGTGTTTATATGCTGCAGATATATTCTTTCTAATTAGTTCTGCCTGTGCATTTGCTACATACTTAAAGAACCTACTAAGTGCTGCATATCCACAATTGGGGCAAAGTATAGCATCATATTTTAAAGGATCTGCTTGCAAGTATTTTGGTCTTAGATCTGTATCTAGACTATGAAGCTTAGCCCTGCCAGTCTTTATCGCCTTCGATTTAAATTCTTTATAACATACTGGACAATTATAGGTCTTGTCAAATATGAAATCTTCCTCTGAATAAGTTTTAGCTGCACCTTTCTTCCTGCTTTTCTTATCCTCTTCTTCCTTCTCTTCATATACATTTATATTAGATAGATTGTTAAGGCCAAATTCTTCCAATCCCGAAAATAAATTAGACATTTTCATCCTCCGTCTTCTGCAATATATCCATTAGTGTCATCTTACTATTATGTAATATAATACCACACTATCTTTAAAGTTAAAAGTATAAATTATAAAGGTGCCACCACCTATCAATCGTATTATTCTTGATATATGGTAACACCCCAATTATTTGTTAATATTGTGTTGTATTTAAATTATTTTACATAAATTATTACTTGGTTCTATAGAAAATATGATCTCCTATAACCTTATATTTATATTTTTTCTTAATAGATGATGCTCCTTTGTTATTTACTCTAAAACATAAGTAATCACCTATATTATTCTCACCCTCAAGAGCAGCCTTTGCAGCCTTTATAGCTCTTTCCA
This sequence comes from Clostridiales bacterium, assembly GCA_012520635.1. Lineage (GTDB taxonomy): Bacteria > Bacillota > Clostridia > Lachnospirales > Lachnospiraceae > Mobilitalea. Next base: position 981 of record JAAYNY010000016.1, read on the forward strand.
TGGCCTTTCTTTCAGATTTAGAATTTTTACCATTAATTTTTCCTGTATCATATAACTCTAAAGCCCTATCCAACATGCTTTTTCCTGTTTTTTTATTTACTACTGTTACTGTAAACTGAACTGCCCATTTCTTATCATAAATAACTTGATGAACGGTATTTACATGAGAATAAGCTTTACTTTTTGCCCTATTTAGGACTACGTTAGCTACTGCAAGCATTCCATCATATGACTGATTTCCCGCTTCAGCATAAACAAGGCTGGCAAGAAGTCTAAGTTCCTTCTCTGAATATTTTGGCTTTTTCTTTTTCTCTACAGCCTTTTCTTTTTCTTTAGACTGTTTTTCTTTTTCTTCTAGCTCAAGTATTTCAGCTTTCTTTTCAAGGTAAGCTTGTCCTTGTTCATCGAAAACTATTTCATACTTATCTAAATCCAAACCTAAGTCTTCTAAATCAATATTTTCTAGGTCTAATTCTTCTAAGTCTAATTCTTCTAAGTCTATGTTAAATAAGTCTATGTCATCAGCATCTAGGTCTTCTAAGTTTAAGTTTTCTAATTCTTCTGTGTCTAAATCTTCTGTCTCTTTCGCATCCGTTAAATCTAATGTAAGTGGATTAGTGGCATCTTCTGCCTCTAATGAATATGTAATGTCAACCGGATTGCTTTCTTCAGTCAAAATCAACTGTTCCTGAAGTTCGCTTGCATATGCCCCTTGATTAGAAACAAGAGCAAATAGCATAACTGCAGATAAAGCAATTATTAGTTTCTTTATAGTATTCATTATAATCTCCTTAAGTTATTAAATTGTTACATTTTTGGAACATTTATAACAATTTGTTAATAATTACTTAACAAGTATAACATATACTTTTAAAAATGCAAGCCCCAAAAAACAACATTGGTAGATACTATATTTTTTAGAAAGTGATAGAATTTTTCTAAACTATAAAACTTTATTGAAATGTTCTCTTGCAAAGAGTCAAAATCAAATATTTCTTCAATATCATCCCTCTTATCTACCAAGTATATACTTTTACGGTCATACCAGTGAGAAATCAGTTCATTTGATCCTTTATACTTACTTCTTTTATACATTTCTCCCTCAGGTACAAAATACCCTTTATTTTTTATATCTGTTACTAATCTAACGAATTCCTCTTCATTTTTTATAATAGCATCTCTATAAAGATCCATTGTTTTAACCGAAGCACAAAAAAACCCATACCATAACGGTAAGAACTTGGACTAACTTCGAAAAAAAAGCCCGGGTAACTTTTAGACTCTTTTGTTCGGTGGGCAAATGTTATCCACATCTTATCGTGGTATAAACTTTTATCTTTTGAAAAACGGGTATCCCTATGAATCCTAGATATTGTTTTACCAACTAAGGGTCTAACTTCTATATTAGGATCAATTTTAATCATGGTAGTTGAAAGTTGCCCTACCAGACGACGAAAAGGTGTCAATAAAAATTCTTCATAGCTCTTTCTATTATTTGCATACCATTCTCGACTGTTTTTAAGAGAATTCTGCAATAGAAACCTGATGGATTCATTACAAAACACATCTCCCATGCTATCTGCCTCCCCACACCTATATTACTTCTTTGTAGTACATATAAAATATATTATAATCAAGTAGCATTTTTTTGCAATATATTTCCACAAAGATACAACTTTTGTATGGGTTCTGAACTTGATAAAGCTACCATAAATATTGGTCACAGCAAATAATAAGACACTTGTAGGCTTTCTGCTTATTTTGAACAAAGCAAAAAAACTTCCGCCAACTTTAAAAAAGTCAACAGAAGCTTTTACTTTTACAGTTAATGTAGTTGATTATTCTTGTTCAATCTTATCCGCTCTATACTTAGCCAGAAGCAGATCAACCATTCTGCCATAACTCCTTACTCCATCTGACTGGGCATTTGCCTTAAGATAGGTGTCATTTATTTTACTTGAAACAGCACTTACCACAGTATCTTCGTATCTTGCCCAATATTCAGTGTTTGCTCGGATATCTTTTACAACTCCATCAGAATAAATATCTCTTATCTCAAAATATAAATCCCTATCCTGTCTATATAATGCATTTCCTGATATAATCAGCGCCAGCATGGTACTACTATACATAATCTCTATATTATCCGAATTAATTCCTGCTAGATAAGCTATAAAATTAGCCTCATCCTCTCTCATAAATCCTCTCTGGTGGGCAAGTTCATGTAACATAGTGGCAGGGATAGAGTAATCAGATATATGAACATTTACATTTGCCTCCATAGTAAATGGTATGAACACCCCTGTTATTTCAGTATAGGACATAAGTGGTGATAAGATTATTGGTTTGGGAGAACCGTATCTTCCACTAAGAACCTGATATTCTTCAGATAATTTTCTCATAGCCTTGTTTGTCTCTTTAGCCAACTTGAAGTTACTCATAGACAACTTAAAGACTCCATTCTCGTCAACTTCTGAAACCATGCTTCTTAAATCACTTGCCTGATGGGCCAGTTCCTTAGTCATGTTATAGAGTTCCTCAAGGGATGATTCTCTTACCTCAAGGTTGGAATAGTGAGTAAAAGAATATCTATAATAATTTAATCCTGCCATAAGAGTGAAGGCAAAAAATAGCAAGCTAATAGTACAAATCACATTAATAAGACCTTTAAATAAATGTTCTTTACGATTATCTTTATCTCTTACTATACTAACTACAAATCTTACTAATAAAGTTATTAAAAAAATGGGAAGTATAAGAATAATAAATTCTATTATAGATAGGGGGATAATGCCTGATAATAGGGATACAAACTGAGATAACCATTTATAGATATGTAAAGCATAAAATTCCGCAAAATTCCTACTTTGTCTAGCTAATAATATCAAGATTAGGGACAAAGGTAATAACAATAGTAGATAGATCCGTTTTAGCTTTCGTAAGTAGTTCATGCAATCTCCCCCTTAAGTTAAATCTTCACTCTATGCTTTTAATGATATCATGATTTTCAAAGACTCACAATATTATTACCAGTTTTATAAACAGTATTATATTCCAAATGTGTTCTGCTACAAAAAAACTCCTTAAGTAGATTTTAATTATTTATCTTATCTACTTAAGGAGAATTTTACTTGTATTTAGATTTTAGAACTTAGGAACAACTGCTCCTTCATAGGTTGATTCAATAAAAGCTTTTACTTCTTCACTTGTTACTGCTTCTACAAGAGCTTTGATTTCTTCTCTGTCTTCATCACCACTTCTTACAGCAATTACATTTCCATAAATTTCAGCAGCTTCAGAATCCTTCTCTTCAACAGCTATTGCATCTTTAGCTACGTTCAAATCTCCCTGTATAGCATAGTTACCATTAATAACAGCCATATCCACATCATTAAGGGAACGAACAAGTTGAGCAGCTTCTATCTCATGTATTTCAAGATTTTTTGGGTTCTCAACTATATCAATTACAGTGGCACTCAAACCTACGCCCTCTGCTAATTTAATAAGTCCTTGAGCTTCTAATAATAGAAGGGCTCTAGCTTCATTGGTTCCATCATTAGGTACTGCAATTTGAGCTCCATCCTGAAGTTCTTCAAAGGTTTTTGTTTTTCCAGGATAAATAGCAAAAGGCTCATAGTGGACTATAGCAACCGATACCAAATTCAAGTTTCTGCTCTCATTAAACTCATCAAGATAAGGCTGATGCTGAAAGAAGTTTGCGTCTAAATCACCAAAATCCAATGCTAGATTTGGTTGAACATAATCATTGTACTCTTTAATTTCCAACTCATACCCTTTTGTAGCCAATACACCTTTTGCAACCTCAAGAATTTCAGCATGAGGGGTAATACTAGCTCCAACTACAATCTTTTTTACTTCTTTATCATCTTGTTTGCTATCGTCTGTTACGGAATTTTTTTCTTTTCCTCCATCTTTATTATTAGTAGCACAGCCTCCTAGTGTAACTACTAATAATGATAGTAAAAATACAACTGTAAATTTCTTCATAATAAGTCCTCCATTTAATTTTTATTATTTTATAACTATAATCTCTTATCAGAACGTTTCATAAGCCTACCGCCTAGTTCCTGGAATCCTTGAACTATTATTATAAGGATAACCACTGTGACTAGTAGGATGTCTGTATCATTACGGTGGTAACCATAATTAATGGCTATAGTTCCTAATCCTCCAGCCCCTACAAAGCCTCCCATGGCAGATTCACCAAGGATTGTAATTATAGCAATAGCTCCTCCCATAATAAGAGAGGGCTTGGCCTCAGGTATAAGAACCTTAAAAACTATCTTAAAAGGGGATGCTCCCATAGACTGAGCAGCTTCCACAATACCACGGTCTACTTCTTTTAGTGAGGATTCTACAAGCCTTGCTATATAAGGTGCTGAACCTATCACTAAAGGTACAACTAATGCATTTGGTCCCAAGGTGGTCCCAATGATAGCCCTAGTAAAAGGCATTAGAACAACTAATAATATTACAAAAGGGATAGATCTAAATATATTAATTATTATATTTAAGATTCGGTTTAGTCTACTAAAGGGAGAAATTCCATTCTTTTCTGTTACAACTAATAGTATTCCCATTGGCAATCCTATTATATAAGCCAATGTAAAAGACAATAAGGTAATATAAAATGTTTCTAAGATACCTATTCCTATTAATTTCATTACTGCTTGGCTAAACATACTATATCACCTCCTCATGGAGAATATTATTAGTTTCTAAATATGCATATATCCGCTTCTTACTGGATTCGTCATCTGGAAGTTGTATAACCATTTGTCCAAATGCTTTTCCATCTATATCTTTTGTATCAGCAAACAATATATTAACTGGTGTCTTACATTCAAGGATCATATTAGCTATAATCGGTTCATATGAAGTTCTGCCATCAAATATAATCCGGCATTTATCTTCTCCTTCAAAGGTTTCAATATGGTCGGTTCCCGAAAAAACCAACTGTTTTGCAATCTTTGATTTGGGTTTCATGAAGACCTCCTCCACATGACCCATTTCAGCAATACTGCTTTTATCAATAATTGCTACTCGATTACATATCTCTTCAATAACGCTCATCTCATGGGTAATAATTATTATAGTAATACCCATTTTTTTATTAATTTCTTTTAATAAATTAAGTATTGACCTTGTAGTTGTAGGATCTAGTGCACTGGTTGCTTCATCACATAATAAAACCTTAGGATTGGTAGCCAATGCTCTGGCAATTGCCACCCTTTGCTTTTGCCCTCCTGAAAGTTGTGATGGGTAAGCTTTTGCCTTATCAGACAAGCCTACTAACTCCAGAAGCTCATAAGCTCGCTTTTTTGCTTCTTTTTTAGCCACACCGGCTATCTCTAGTGGGAAGCATATATTCTGTAAAGTATTACGTTGCAATAATAGATTAAACTGCTGGAATATCATTCCCATGGATTGTCTTATCTTCAACAATTCACCATGTCCTATCTCTGATAGATCTATTCCATTAAAGATAACCTTCCCCTCTGTTGGCCTTTCCAGATAATTAATACATCTTACTAGGGTACTTTTTCCCGCTCCACTAAGACCAATAATCCCAAATATCTCCCCTTCATATATGCTTAGGTTAATATCTTCTAAGGCTGTCACATTGCCACTATTACTTTCAAAGGTCTTACTAAGTCCTATAAATTTAATTAATGGTTCCCTATTTGCCATAATATACCTCCGCTAAAATGTATAAACAAAAAACAGGATAGCCGATAGCCTCCTGTTCGTCTTCATACTTGTATTTATATAAAACTATAGAGTTTCTCTACAAGGAAAACATCACATTTATCTATCATCAAGCAATATAGTATAAGGCATGTTGTACATAGGACACATACCGCACATTTCCTTCATATTGCACATGATGATGGTTGATGTTCTCATCAGACAAACTCCTTTCTCTTATCTCCTAGTAATCTGATATGATTGTGTAGTAGTATAACTCATATGAATTTAGTTGTCAACTGTTAAATTTGAGCACAAAAAAATCGAGGTGACAGGATTTGAACCTGCGGCCTCTACGTCCCTAACGTAGCGCTCTACCAAACTAAGCCACACCTCGAAACTCCGGTTCTCCCCATATAATTCTATACAGAAAGAGCGGAAAAGCTGTTAAGCGGAATTGAACCGCTGACCTCCTCATTACCAATGAGGTGCTCTACCATCTGAGCTATAACAGCACTATGAATAATTAGGCATAAAAATGACGCTTATACTTTATGATTGTCAATATCCTTCAGTACCTGATTTAACTTGGCCTTAATTCTTGTTAATGCATTATCTACCGTCTTAGGCTCAGTACCTAAGTGCTGGGCTATCTGCACATACTTCAAGTCTTGCATATACAAACTAAGAACCTGTTTCTCCAGGTTGCTTAAGCGTCTTACAAGTTCATATTCTATCATACTTGTATTCTCTTTGTCAATAACTAATTGTTCAGGATTTAATCCATTTTTATGACATATTATATCAACAAGGGTTTCTTTTTCAAGATTATCACCATTATCTCCCGATAAAGGTGTATATATGGAGATATATGTATTTAGAGGAATATTTCTTTTTCTATTAGATGCTTTAATAGCTGTATATATCTGTCTGGATATACATAAGTCTGCAAAACTAAAAAAGGAACTCTGCTTATCTGCTTGATAATCTCTGATTGCCTTATAAAGACCTATCATCCCTTCTTGAATTAAGTCATCTCTATCGCCGCCTATTAAAAACAAAGCCTTGGCTTTACCTCTTACTAAATACTTATATTTCTCAAGTAGATAATCCATAGCAGGACGATCTCCTGCCTGTATGCGATTAACAATCTCTTCATCAGGCATGGAATTATATATTGTATTCGTCCCCATAAAATCAACTCCTTGTATTATAATCTACGTCACTTATACATTAACTAAGTCTCTGCCTAACAATTTCATAAGCCATTACTCCTGCTGCCACTGAAGCATTTAATGAATCAACTTGGCCATACATAGGAATCTTGGCAATAAAATCACATTTTTCCCTTACTAATCTACTGACTCCTTCACCCTCACTACCTATCACCAAACCGATAGAACCTTTAAGATCCAGATTATACATCAGTTCACCGCCCATATCTGCACAGACAAACCACATTCCTTTATTTTTTAATTCATCTATAGTAACAGATAAATTAGTAACCTTAGCAACAGGCAAGTAATTAATAGCTCCTGCTGATGTTCTAGCCACAGTAGCTGTAAGCCCCACTGCACGACGCTTTGGAATTATTATACCATGGGCTCCTGCTTGATGGGCTGTACGAATAATAGCTCCAAGATTATGAGGATCCTCTATACCATCTAAAAATAATATAAATGGGGACTCACCTTTCTTCTCAGCCTCTGCAAATATATCATCCACCTGGGCATATTCATAAGCTGCCGCATAAGCAATTACACCTTGATGTTGACCAGTCTGTGATAACTGATCAAGTCGTTCTTTTGTAACATAATTTATAATTGCGTCTGTTTTTTTTGCTTTAGTGGTTATTGTCTTAATAGGCCCATCCTGGCTATTATTCTGAATAAATATCTTATCAATAGTTTTTCCTGAACGAAATGCTTCTAAGACTGCATTTCTACCTTCTATTGTTAGTTCTTCATATCTCATTATTTATCAAACCTTTCTCGGTAAATCATTATTTTAAATTCTCAAAAAATTCTTTTAAAGCCTCTTTCCAGTCCTTCATATAATAGCCATGAAGCTCTCTAAGTCTCTTGTTATCAAGAACAGAATACATGGGACGTCTAGCTGGTGTTGGGTAGTCCAGGCTTGTAATAGCCTCAACTTCAACCTTCTTACCTGCTAACTTAAAGATTTCTAGAGCAAATTCATACCAACTGGTATAGCCTTCGCATGTAGCATGATATATACCATAAATATCCGTATCCATAATTACTACTATTGCCCGTGCAAGTTCTAATGCACTGGTTGGTGTTCCTATCTGATCAGAGACCACACGAATACTCTTACCTTCATCTGCTAATCTAAGCATGGTATTTACAAAATTCTTCCCTTGTCCATATAGCCAAGCTGTACGAACAACAAATGACTTGGGGCAAGATTCTAGTACATAATTCTCTCCTAATAATTTGCTTCTTCCATATACGCTCAAAGGATTAGTCTGTGCTTTTTCTATATATGGTTCTGAAGCTTGTCCATCATATACATAATCAGTAGAAACATGAACTAACTTGGCACCAACCTTTTCTGCAGAATCTGCCAAGTATTTTGGCCCAAGTGAATTTATCTCATATGCTCTATCTTCCTCACTTTCACATAAGTCCACTGCTGTCATAGCCGCACAATTAATTATTATATTGGGAGTAATATTTAGTATCAGCGTTTCTACAGCTTCCTTATCCGTGATGTCCAATGTTTTTACTATACCATCATCTATCTCATGACCACTTGTAAGATAAAGCTCATACTTGGGATTGTTTTTTAACAGTCCATATATAGCTTGTCCTAATTGCCCTGAAGCACCTGTTATTAAAACTTTATTCATACTTTCTCCTAAGTCATTTTATTTTATGTAAAACAATAGGCAAGATAGACCTAAAGGAAGATGAGAATCATTGCATTTTCCCTTAGGTTTACCTTGCATTTTAATTCTTTTACTATAGTATAAACAATCCGATCAAAAAATACAATTTTATTTAGCTTATCATACCTCCTAACATTCCACTTAGGGAAGATATGATAAATACTGCAAATAAACTCCCAAGCTGGATGGACCCTGCCTGGCTCATAATTAAGGACACCATCATAAGAATTACAAAATAGAATACCCCTACAACTAATCCCCACATGAATTTCTTCAGTTCCGTTTTCTTCCCTATGAAAAAGCCACCAACAAAAGCAGATATAATATAAGTTAGGTTGATGCTTCCACTTATTACAACACTAGGAAGTTCAAGTTTTAACATTAAAAATGATATAAGTAGTAATAATAATGCAGTAACAATATAGGAAATTAATAACCCTTGTAGTACATATATAACTTTTGAGTTTTGACGAAATACCTTATCCACAAAATACACCTCCAATACAACCTTACTAGAATATATTAGTAGGAGGTGTAATTTATTCATTCCTTTTTAAGTCCGTCCACAGAATAGTTACAACTGGCATCCCATAGTAACCATTCCTCATAACCCACACTATAAACACCATCAATTTGCTCTCTTAATTCCTCTCCACCATATTTCTTATGGGGAGTAACCCAGGTGGCTGTAAAGTCTTGAAGCCATGGTCTTACAATAGCTCTGTGCTCTCCAAGTGGTATTAAATCTATCTTGGTCTTAGATGCAGTTAGCACCTTTCTAATAATCTTATAGGGTTCCAAATCCGGATATTCCACTCCGTAATTACCAGGTCCAAAATGAGAAGGGTAAATCATAGGA
>JAAYNY010000118.1 GCA_012520635.1 Clostridiales bacterium
GTACACTACGAGCCAAGGTATTCATCATATCCTTACTTGGAGCTTTCATTATTACATCCCTTACAAAACTTGTTGGAAGGGAACGATAAAATTCTAAAAGTTGATTAAACTCATTAAGCTTTTCTTTATTTGGTAATTCATCAAAGAGTAAAAGGTATGTAACTTCTTCGAATCCAAATCTACCATCTTTAATAAAGCCCTCTATTATTTCTTCTACATCGATTCCACGGTAATATAGTTTTCCTTCGCAAGGTACATATTCATTATCAACAATAGAATAGGAATGTACTTCACATATCTCAGTAAGTCCTGCAAGTACACCTCTACCACTAATATCACGTAAGCCCCTTTTAACCTCATATTTTTGATATAATTCGGGATTAATTACACAATTTGATTTTACCTTATCAGCTAGTTCATATATGGCTGGAGTTATTTCGGAATATTTGCTCATTTTGTGTCCCCTTTCTTTACTAATTTTTAGAAAATATAACAGGCAGATGTCATCTAGGCAACTGTCTGTTATATTGATTAACGGTATGATGTGTTACATTAATACATTACTATAATAAACTTTTGGTAAATAAAAGTCAATTACTAATCTTAATAATGTATGTTTTATAGTTAATATCTTCACTATAAAGGTTCTCAAAAACTACTTCTCCTAAACTTCTTATTAAACTATGATTAATATTATAATACTTTTCTTCTTCCAATGAACCTACGTATATATAAGAAATATTATATTTTTCAATTAAATCTCTGACAAGATTTTCATCCTCAGAGGTATATATTGTCTCAATGTCTTGTGATCTATTATTTATCATTTCTACTACCATATCATTGCTTTTACTAGGCTCTGATTTCCAAAGTTGTTCATGGGTATACCATCCTAGTACTGTAGGAAGACCTGTAATTACAGACACTCTTTGATAATCTGTATAACTATAGCCATTGGCTTCTAGAACAACAGGGGTTCCACTTACATTATCATTTAGCCAATTTGTAGCTAGATAATCATCTTTAAAATCTTCCTTCATAAATGCAGCAGCATTAATTCCTTTATAACCATCCTTATTAAATATATCTCCATACCATGATTTTACCGCAGTTACACTATAAGGAAGGGTAAGACAAAATGTAAATAATGATATGGCAGCTACAATTCTTCGCCCTTTCATTTTACCGAATTTTAATAGTCTAACATATATATATCCAAAACATATGCCAAACATAATGAAGGCTTGGTATGTTAGTTTAAACATTGTATTAGCTCTCTTATAGTCTCCTGAATAAATATCTTGTACATAGACAAGTTCAGGCATAAGAACCAGTCCCATGGCACATAAACCAATGGTAACTACAAATAAATCCGTATCGATAAGAGACTCCATATATGATTTTATCAGATTATTGTTTGACTTCTTCCTTTTTTTATAACTTACTCCTGGTCCATTCTTTTTATCAACATAATCAATAATTGTTATTATAAGAAAGGCTGTTACCGTAAAAATTGGAAGTCCCCATAAAACCATTAGTTGATAAAAGGGAGTTACATTTTCAACCAGAATAGGTTTTGCTGATATCTGATCAAAGTTCAGGGTAAATGGTAAGGCCAAAAGCTTACTAATAACTATAATTACTATTGCCTGAAAACCTGTTATCAACAAAGACTTTGACTTGAACTTATAAACAATCAAGTTAGAGAATAAGATTATTGCTCCCGAAACCACAAAATATATTGGAAGATCCCAGAAGTTTGTAGTATGAAATAGTCCCAGAAAAAACCCTATCATTATTATAGATGGACTTAGTGCTTCTTTCAAGGCCTCATTCAATGCTTCTTTAAAATCTTCTTTATTGTTTATATTGCCTTTATCTATATTATCTTTAATTTTATTGTTTTTATTATCTTTTTTATCAAAATTTAATACACTGCGCCTATCAGTCTGGCCAAATAACCAAGATAGTAATATGGCTAGTATCGTAATAACAAATAGTATATTTATTACATGGGCATGCAGATCCCCTAGTATAAATGAATAGGCAGGAAACTCATGGATTGTCTTATCGTTGGTATCTGGATTATATCCTATATACCTAGTTGCATCAGGAAACCAATATGAATAGGATGCCGTACTATTACCCTTTAATCTCTCTATTGCAGGTTTAATCCATTTGTAGATAGGATAATGCATGTTTCCAGCCACGCAGACCCCTAAACTGGCAAGAAATCCACCTATAACCCCCCATATACTTGCTTTCTTTTCTTGCTTTTGGCAGTATCTGACTATAAGATTATAAGCCAAGGAAAAGGGTAGTACAAAGGCAAAAGCTCCTACCATCATTAACATCAAATTATATCCCTTTGACACTTCAACAAAGGATAATCTAGTTAGAAATGTGGCCAAGAATTGCCCTACATAATAATAGTTAAGTGTAGTACCACTAAACCAAAAATCCTGTGGAGGCATATATTCGCTTCGCATCATAGAAGTCATAAATCCATAGTCCATAAATTTCTCTGTACCATATGCCTCAGGTTTAAATCCACGGATATATGTAAAAAGCAGAAAAACAAGAAAGAACAATACTTCTTCAGTAATAATAATGCCTATATTATTTTTCTTAATATAGCCAGCCAAAAACTGTCTATCATCCACATAATTTCTTTTATAAATAACAATTATCAGATTAAATATTATCCAAAAACCAAGTACTAGTATACAAGATATAGATGTGAATTTCATAAGCTTTAAAGATGATAAAAACCACATAGTATAACCTGCTATTCCGATTCCTATGGTTTTTGAAAACAAATAACCCTTATCTGATAGATTGGAGAATAATAGATTGGAAAGGGGCAAAAATATAAGTCCCAAAGCAAAGATAAGCAACCACCATTTAAGAAAAGGCCACATATCTGCTCCCAGCAAGAATATATCATTTATCGTCTTACCACCAGTTAATAAAAAATTCTCCATCTATAACACCCCTTTAAATTATATATTATCTTTTTTTAGAACTTGATTAATTCTTCTAAAATCACTAAGTGCTTGTTTTCCAATACGGATTATTCTCTTCATATTAATTGAATTAACTCCGCCCTGTCTTGGTCTAAAGGTAATTGGAATATATTTTACCTTAAGCTTTTTTCTGGCATAGATAACAGATATCAATACATTTGACAGATTATATCCTTCTGGAACCAGATCTAACTGTTCCTTTAATACCTTTCCCTCCATAAGCCTAAATGGAGTATTGGCATCCTTAATATTCACACGAAAACATAGCCAGAGAATGAACTTAAGAGTCTTGGTTACAAACACCCTTGAAAAACCATCTTGTCTTCCTTTTCTTTGTCCTATAACCATATCCCATTCCTGTCTCATCTCCCAAAAAGGCCAAAACTCATCTGGAAGAGTCTGCCCATCAGAATCCGTCTGGAATATATAGTCTGCCCCTTCATTTACAGCATATTTATATCCATATAAGATGGTATCCCCATGACCCCCATTTTCTTTGGTAAGAGGCACAAAGTCTACCAGTTCTTCCCCACGCTTCTTCATTATTGAATAAGTAGAATCCTTGCTGCCATCATTAATAATAACTAATTTGCTTCCATTACCTATCTTTTCAACCACGGGATACCAATCATCAATAACCCCATTGATATTCTCTTCTTCATTATAAGCTGGTATAATTATATATAATTTACCCATCCCCATATCCTCCTTTACTTATCTTTTGTAGATAGCAACTTATAGCTGATTAAATACATCAAGTGCCCTTCTTACAACAGCATCCATATTGTAATATCTATACTCAGCAAGGCGACCTAAAAAGATTACCTTAGTCTCCTTCTTCATCTCCTCCTCATATAAAGCAAACTGCTCCTTGTATTCCTTGGTTGGAAATGGATAATAGGGCTCACCCTCAGCACATGGAAACTCCTTGCAGATTGTAGTCTTATTATGGTCTTGCCAAGTTAACTTCTTAAACTCTGTAATTCTGGTATAATCATAATCATTGGGATAATTAACTACTGGTGCTTCTTGAAATTCCTTCTTATCTATTGTTTCGAACTGGAATCGTATACTGCGATAGGCTAACTTACCATGCTTATAATTATAATACTCATCTGTAGGTCCTGTATATATTAGTGTCTCATACTCAATCTGATCCATAAGGTCTTTATACTCTGTGTTTAACATAATCTTAATGTTCTTATTAGCAATCATATTCTCACACATCTTAGTATAGCCGTACTTAGGCATGCCTTGATACTTATCTGCAAAATACCTGGTATCCCTATTTAATCGAATAGGAATTCTAGATATAACTGAGGTATCTAACTCTGCAGGGTCAACACCCCACTGCTTTCTTGTATAGCTTTCAAAGATTTTCTCATAGATATCCCTACCTACCTTACTTAAAGCTACATCTCTACTGGTCTTAACTTCTTCAATATCCTCAGCTTGCTTCTTTAAGAAATCCTCCACTTCAAAACAGTTCAGATTAAGGTTATAAAGCTTATTAATTGTCTCAACTGTTATTGGCATAGGTACCAGGTTACCATCCACATAAGTTAGAACTCTATGCCAAAAATCATTCCACTTTGTGAACTTTGATAGGTACAAATATACCTCCTGGTCATTGGTATGAAAAATATGAGGTCCATAATTATGAATGAGAATCCCATCCTTGTTATATGAATCATATACATTTCCACCTATATGGTTTCTTTTTTCAATTACCAAAACCTTCTCATCTAATACATTTGCAATTCTTTCTGCCATAGTAAGCCCTGCCAGTCCAGCACCGACAATCACATATTTAAACTTCATATCTCTTCATCCTCTTTTCTTTAATGATTACTAACTAGATTCTTTATAGGCTTTTTATATTAATGGAAGTTTTGTATCAAAGATTAATAACTTCCATTCATCCTCTCCTGTCTCATACACACATTCATAAGTAGCTCTTATATTAGCTTCATTTAATTCATATGCATTGCTAGTACGATTGGAATAATCTACAATTATAAATCTAATGTTATTTTCTTTTACCAATTCATCTAATAGGTTAGGGGTATCTGCCCCATACATTCTGGCAACCATATCATCCCTATGATATGTATCATACCCTGCAGACCAGGCATAATATTGATGTCCCTGATAAAGCATGGCACCGCCAAAAACCAACTGATTAATTGTATAAGGATCAGTTAAAAATATATCTTTGGAGTCACTATTGTCCCTAACAAATTCTGTTATAGGGTCATTCATATCCAAGGTAATCTTCCCTGTTAAATGATTCTTCCTTAGTAAGGTTGTAAAGTCATAAACCCCTGTTAGAGTAAGCATAAGAATAAGTATGCCACCAGCAATTCTATATACAATATCTTTCTTCTCAAACATCTTAGCAATTAGCTTTCCAGAAAATATTCCCAGAAGGATACAGCTCATCATAATGTACTTATGATTAACTGTAACATCCACAGTTAAGGATACCATAAAGGAAAATATCAAGGGTGCCAAAGCCGCTAATATTAAATAGCGTTCCGTAACCTTTCCAAAGATAAAGGCAATTATTATAATAATAGGTAATATTCCTAAAAGCCTATCCAAATATGAAGCCACACCAAAGATTGTTTTATTCTCAGCAATAAAACCAAATAAAAATTCTGGAGTTACTGCACTTTCATCTATGAAACAAGATGATTGTATCAGAGAAAGAATTACAGCAATAAGGGCTGTAATCAAAAACTCAAGACGATTCTTAGAAAATACAGCAATAACAAACAATACCAGGAGACACCCTATAACAGCTGACCCATGAAAGAATGAAAGACTGCCAAGTAATAATCCTGCTGCTAGAGGATAGCTAATCTTCTTAATCGCCCACCCTTCTTTGGTTAAAAAAACTTTCTTTATAGAAAATCCTTCTTTTTTAATATCACTAAACATATCATAAAGATGGGGGATAAATATAATCAATATAAAGAACATGGCCGTAAGCCCAAAGGCCAGATGTCTTTGATTACAGTATACATTCAAATTCCACAAACCCCAATCCTCATTTGGTGTATCACCAATAAACTGGGTATTATCCCTTAAGACCCTTAAAACGTTGGCTCCTTTAGGAAACTTAGATAAATAGATAAATAACGCTTTACCACTTCGAAAAGCAAAAAACAGGCAGGCAAGTACAGCAGCAAATAGCTTCCCTGTTATCTTCATAGCAAGAACATAGATAAGCATAAAGGCACTTATAAAACTTAGCATGCTAGGAAGATTAAAAGCATAATCAATCCTCATCCCCAAAAACTCCAAATTACCAACAAGGAATTGGAACATAAAATGATATCTAATATCCTCTCCTGCAAAATGTGAATAGGATGTGGGAAAGTTCTTACCATAAGAAAATGATCTTATCATTCCCACATGGGGGGAGAAATCACTAAATACACTAACTCCTATATTAAGTTGTCCGTCCTTTACATAAAAGGTAGACCACATAAGAACAAATGCCAAAATTGTAATAAGGCCAATTATTATTCCTTCCTTAACAAGAGTAGCAAAATCCTTACATAATAAATTAGTATCTCTATTATCCTTGCCTTTAATTGAATTTCTATAATAATTTATTAGCCATATTATTAAGGCTAAAGGCATAGTAATAGCATTTGCTATTGTAAGGGGATGGTCTACTCCAAAACCCATAACAGATACAAACAAGGCAATAATATAGACAAACCAAGTCATGGCCAATACACCACATATAAACCATACTGGCAACAACAAAATATATGGACTCAAGCTAATATTTTTATTATTATAAGTTGTATTAGTAAGCTGCCCAAGCTCTGGAAACCCATATCTGCATATTACCCAGCCAATACCAAAGCAAAGCAGTAGATACACCACTCCTAACATTTATCATCACCACCTCTGATGTAATCGGATATAAGATATCTAGGTCTTGCTTTAACCTCTTTGTATATCTTGGTAAGATATATACCTATAATCCCAAGACTAGTCATAATTGCACTTCCTATAACCAATAGCAGAATAATCACTGTGGTAAATCCATCACTGGCTCTTCCAGACAACTTCATGAACAAGGTATGTAACCCCAAAGCAACTGCTCCAAAAAACATAACAACTCCAAGCAAGGTAATAAAATGAAGAGGTACAGAAGTATAAGAAGTAATAGCATTAACAGCCAGTCTTATCAACCTAATTAAGGACCATTTTGTTTTACCATTAACCCGTTCTGCCACATCAAATTCAATTTCTTTTCTCTTAAATCCAACCCAAGCTGACATTCCCCTAAAGAAAATAGCCCTCTCAGGTAGCTCCTTCCAAGCCTCTACTACTTTCCTGTCTAATAATTTAAAATCAGAGGCTCGTCCCAAATTAATATCAGAAGATTTATATATAAAATAATAAAATAACTTTGCACATGCTCGGTAAATGATGTTCTCCTTTCCTCTAGAGTGCTTCACCCCATCTACCAGATCATATCCTTCATGTAACCAGGCATTAACCATTGCAGGAATAATCTCAGGGGGATGCTGTAAATCTCCATCCATAACTAGAACCATATCTCCCCTAGCATATTCTAGACCTGCACAAAGTGCAGATTCTTTACCAAAGTTCCTGCTAAGTCTTATAATATTCATAGCTTCATTATCTTTAGCAAGACTTTTTAATTCACTCCAACTATTATCCTTAGAACCATCATCCACCAGAATAAACTCATATACAAAATTATTTTCTATTAAAACATTTTCAATAACTTTTATGGAACTTTTTATGTGACTCCCCTCTTGGTAGATAGGAATTACCACGGATAATAATGAATCTGATCTTCTAATATGTTCAGTTGATTTATCCACACTAATCATAAAATACCTCTCAACAATTTATCCATCTTGTAGATTATAGCACAATTTTACAAAAAAGGACATCTTTAGAATTATAAAGTTTCGCTTCTTTTATATAGTATCTTCTCCTCAAGATATGGATTATCTATAAATATTTTTTCTACTTCTTCATGATTTAATTCTCCAGCTGCCTTTGCTGCCAATTTAAGAATTGCTGCATCTGTATAAATATTTCCTATCTTAAAATCTAAGTCTCCACTCTGTAAGGTTCCAAATAAATTCCCAGGTCCCCTGAGTTTTAAATCTTCTTCAGCAATATAAAAACCATCATTGGATTTATTAAGAATCTCAAGCCTTTCTTTTGCCGTCTTACTCTGGGTGCCACATACAAAAATACAATATGACTGATCTTCTCCCCTGCCAACTCTTCCTCTAAGTTGATGTAGCTGAGCAAGCCCAAACCGTTCCGCATTCTCCACCATCATAACCGTAGCATTAGGTACATTTACACCAACTTCAACAACAGTAGTTGATACAAGAACATGTATCTGCCCCTGGGCAAATCTCTCCATAATATCATTCTTTTCCTTTGCCTTCATCTTACCATGGAGAAATTCCACATTTATATATGATGGAAGGGCTTCTTTTAGTTGCTGGGTATAATCAATTACATTCTCTGCTTCAATTAGTTCACTATCCTCTACCATTGGGCATATCACATAAGCTTGTCTACCTAAATCCACTTCTTTCTCAATAAATCGGTATGCAGTAGGTCTATAATGGGTATTAACTACACAGTTCTTTATAGGTAACCTTCTTGCCGGAAGCTGATCTATAATGGATATATCAAGATCACCATATAATATAAGAGCTAGGGTTCTTGGAATCGGTGTTGCACTCATAACAAGAACATGGGGTTTCTTACCCTTGGTCATAAATTCTTCTCTTTGCTTTACACCAAAACGATGTTGCTCATCTGTAATTACCAAAGCCAGATTATCATATTCCACCTTTTCTTGAATTAGTGCATGGGTTCCTACTATTATATCTACCTCATGTTTCTTAATTTTATCATAGGCTTCCCTTTTTTCCTTAGCCGTCATGGAGCCAACAAGTAAACATACTGAAACATCATATGCAGATAATAACTGACAAAAAGAATTATAATGTTGCTTTGCCAGTACTTCTGTAGGCACCATAATACTGCCTTGATATCCATTCTCTACAGCCATAAGTAGCGCCAGTACCGCAAGGATGGTCTTACCAGAACCAACATCCCCTTGTATAAGGCGGTTCATAGCAAACTTAGATGACATATCAAGCTTAATCTCATTCCAAACCTTAAGTTGAGCCTCGGTCAAACTATATGGCAAGCCATCTATTAAATCCTGACACTTGTCTATTTCCTCCATAGGATACTGAGAATGTCTGGTAGTTTTACTATCTTTCATTCTCCTAAGAGCAAGAGCATATAGAAAAAATTCATCAAAAACCAGACGTTTCCTAGCATTTTTCATACTCTCCTCATTCTTAGGAAAATGGATCTCTTTTAATGCTTTAGTTCTATCTATTAAGGAATAATCCTTGCTAACCTTCCTGGGAATATAATCCTTGGCAAACTCTAGATTATTATGGACTTCACGGATGGATTTTATAATTAAGTTATTAGTTATACCCTCAGTTAATGGATAAATAGGCTGAAGGACTTTTATCAATCGGTAATAGTCTCCCTTTTCATAATATATCTTTGGCTGCTCCATAACCAGGCCGCCATTCTTATACTTAACCTTTCCCCTAAAAAGATACCTGGTTCCCATACGAAGTTTCTTTACTAAAAAGGACATATTAAACCATGTTAGTAATAAGGTATCACTACTATCTTTAACCTCAGCATTTATAATCTGGAGATGACCTACCCTTCTAAGACGAGGGGTCTTCACTAAGGAAGCCTCAATTGTAACAATATCATCTTCCTTTATCTGAGAAATAGGGACAGGCATAGTAAACTGTTCATAAGTTCTTGGATAATGTTCAATAAGATCTTGAACTGTCTCAATACCAATTTTCTTAAAGGCATTTCCTGTCTTTTCACCTATTCCTTTTATTTTTAAAATACTATCATTAAAATTCAAATTATCACTCCATTACTTTCTTAAAATAAGCTATCTATTTTATTATAAACCATTACAACAAATTGGAAAAGGGACTAAAAAAATCAAAATAAATATTGACAGATAAAATCCTACGCTGTATAATTGTATCATGACACTGATACAGTAATACAGTAGCACAATGACACAGTATTTAAATTCTATCGTGAAAGGAGTTGTGAATATGCAATGGGAGTTAAACACAGATAAACCGGTTTACTTGCAACTAGTAGAACAAATTCAGGCCGGAATAATTTCTGGTATATACAAAGCCGGAGATAAACTTCCCTCTGTTAGAGAATTAGCAACCGAAGCTACAGTTAGTCCTAATACTATGCAAAGGGCAATGACTGAACTAGAAAGGCATGGACTTGTATATGCCAACCGGACTAGCGGAAGATTTATTACTTCTGATGAAAATTTGATCAAAAAACTAAAAAAACAACATATAACAGAAATAACTAGAGATTACCTAGATAGGATGGAACTACTGGGTCTACAACTAGATGAAACCATATCATTTATAACCGAAGTATCAGAATCAAATAACAATAAAAATAGCGTATAACGCAGATAGGAGACAGATATGAGTGTAATTTTAGAATGCAAATCACTTACTAAGAAATTTGGTTCTACTGCTGCTCTTATGGACCTAAATCTAACCTTAGAACGTGGTAGGATCATCGGTCTATTAGGTCCTAACGGTAGCGGTAAGACAACATTAATCAAACTAATTAACGGATTATTAGTACCAAACGAAGGTTCACTTAAAATAAATGGTATAGAACCTGGAGTAGAAAGTAAAAAAATCGTATCATACCTTCCTGAGAGAACTTATTTACCAGATTGGATGAAGGTTTCAGATACTATTAATTTCTTCAAGGATTTTTATGCAGACTTTGATGAGAAAAAGGCATATGAGATGCTAAAACACCTAAACCTAGATGCAAACAAGCGTCTAAAGGCTCTTTCAAAAGGTACTAAGGAAAAAGTTCAGCTAATACTTGTTATGAGCCGTAATGCAGATCTGTATTGCTTAGATGAGCCTATAGGCGGTGTAGACCCCGCTGCTAGAGATTATATACTAAACACCATAATCACCAATTACAATGAAAATGCTTGCGTTATAATCTCAACACATCTTATAGCAGATATTGAAAATGTATTAGATGAGGTAATATTTATTAAAGAAGGGCACTTAAAACTTCATGCCTCTGTGGATGAAATCCGTGAAAAAGAAGGCAAATCAATAGATTCATTATTTAGGGAGGTGTTCAGATGTTAAGAAAATTATTAAGACATGAACTCTATGCTACCGGGAAAACCCTATTACCTATATATGGTATAACTATATTACTATCTCTATTAAACCGTCTAGTTACTAATATTGATATATTTAATGGCCCTATGGAGATTATTCCAGCATTCATGCAGATAGCATATGGTATATCTATCGTTGCTACAATTATTGTTACAGTAATAATAATTGTACTTAGATTTTATAAGAACCTTATGACAGATGAGGGATATCTTATGTTTACATTACCGGTAAAAGCCTATCAACTGATTAACTCTAAGCTTATATCATCAATTATATGGACTATTATTAGTGTAATTACAGTTATTTTATCCCTACTTATTCTTTTAGCCAACCCAGAACGTCTTGAGCTACTTAAAGAATCCATAGATAATATAGTCTATATACTTAAGATATCATTTGGCGAAAATTATGTTTTATTAACAATAGAATTGGGAATTCTATTATTCATAAGCATGATTCAACAAATGCTACTTATATTTGTGTCTATTGCCGTAGGCCACCTGTTTAACGGACGTAAGGTATTAGGTTCCTTTGCGGCCTACATCGGGATAAATACAGCAGTTCAAATCGCACTTACTATTTTAATGGTGATATGGTCTCTCATAGGCGGATCAAGCTTAGAAGAATTAGGTTCAATACCACAATTGTTGTTCCCATTCACTATAATTATGGGTTTGACATTAAGCCTACTATATTATTTGGTAACAAATTATATCTTCAGCAAGAAACTAAATCTAGAGTAAAAGAAGAAGACAGGGGGACGTTTCTCCTGTCTCTTTTTTCTTTAAAAAAAGACAGGAGAAACGTCCCCCTGTCTTCAAATTATTCAACTGATAGAATAAAGTAATAAATCGGCTGACCACCATAATGTACTTCTACATCTAGGTCAGGGAATAATTCCATCAACTCATTACCAACTTCATTAGCTTCTTCTTCTGAAGTTCCAGAACCATAATAAAGGCTGATAAGCTCTGAGTCATCTTCCACTAGCTCTTGAATTAATTCAAGTGTAGTATTCTTAACTTCATCTCCAACAGCATATATGGTCTTATCACCTAAGCCCATTATATTACCCTGTTTTATTTCTTTACCATCAATAGTGGTATCACGGATAGCATAAGTTACAAGACCAGTTTTTACATTTTCCATCTCTTTGGTCATCCGTTCGAAATTTTCTTCTGGAGATTTATCGTTCATAAAGTTAATAACCGCTGTTATACCCTGTGGTACTGTCTTTGATGGAATGACAACTATATTCTTATCTTCTGTTAATTGTTTTGCTTGTTCAGCAGCAAGAATAATATTACCGTTATTTGGTAGGATATATATGGTGTCAGCATTCACATTGTCAATTGCATTTAGCATATCTTCTGTACTAGGGTTCATGGTCTGACCACCTTCAATCAGATAATCCACACCAAGACCAGTAAATATCTCTCCTAATCCTTCTCCCATGGATACAGCTATAAATCCAGCTTCTTTTCTTGCTTTTTCTTCTATAGGTTTCTCTGTTGCATCTTGTTTTTGCTCCTCTGCAGCCTTTTCTGCGTCTCTCATGATTTTTTCATTGTGTTCTTCACGCATATTGTCTATCTTCATATTAGTCAATGAACCATACGTTAACGCCTTTTGGATAGCTAGGCCTGGGTCGTTCGTATGTACATGTACTTTTACGATGTCATCATCCGATACGACTACAACAGAATCTCCTATTGATACAAGATAATCTTTAAAATCTAACTCAATACTAGAATTATATTCCTTCTCAACCATAATGATAAACTCTGTACAATAACCAAATTTAATTTCTTCAGATGCAAGTCTATCAATATTAATTCCAGTTTGTGCAGATGAAGTTTCTTCTATTTTGAAATTAATTTCTTTTCCTAATAAGGCATCATAAGCACCTTTGCATATTTCAAGTAATCCCTGTCCACCGGAATCTACTACACCAGCTTCCTTTAATACTGGCAACATCTCAGGTGTCTGCTCCAATACTTTTTCCATATGAGCTAAAACTTCCTTGAAAAAGTAAATCAGATCATCAGTTTCCATAACAAGCTGTGCAGCTCTATCAGCAGCACCTCTTGCAACAGTAAGAATTGTACCTTCTTTAGGTTTCATAACAGCCCTATATGCTGTCTCGGTAGCTTTCATTAAAGCATTGCTTATTACTGTTACATTTAACTCTTTATGATTTTTAATTTCTTTGGTAAATCCTCTAAATAGCTGTGATAAGATAACTCCGGAGTTTCCTCTTGCTCCGCGAAGGGAACCACCAGATATAGCCTTAGACAAAGTCTCTATTGTAGGATCTTGCAAAGCTTTAATTTCTTTTACAGCCGCCATAATGGTTAGGGTCATATTAGTTCCAGTATCGCCGTCAGGCACTGGGAATACATTAAGTTCATTTATATAATCTTTTTTTGCCTCTATGCATGCGGCTCCTGCAAGAAACATTTTTTTAAATGTTTTTGCATCTATAGTTTTAACAATCACTGATTTTTCCTCCTTAAATGCCGTGATTTCCAGTGTCAGTCTATAACTCTGACTCCTTCAACAAATATATTGATCTTCTCAACTTCAAGTCCTGAGAATTCCTCTACATTATATTTGACATTACTGATAAGATTATCAGCAACAGCAGAAATACTAACACCATAGGAGACAATAATATGCAGGTCAATCGTGATTTTGTTATTTTCATCAATGATTACATTCACTCCATGGCTTAAGTTATCCTTTTTTAGGAGTTTAACTATGCCATCTTTCATATTAAC
>JAAYNY010000119.1 GCA_012520635.1 Clostridiales bacterium
ATATTTTACTTGCTTCAGCTACTGTTATAATAAGTGGTAGACTGGTACAAGCTTTATCGGCTTTAGAAATAATACCGATTTCATTTTATAATGGTAAAAGGGGTAAAAATATAAAATATTTCTTTTACGCATTTTACCCCCTTCATCTGTTAATCTTGTATTTTATAAGCCTTTTTATCTAGAAGTTTAGATATCATAATTTTGTTCTCTTTCTGGCATGTAGTAGGTTTTTGATGTATGTTGATACTGGGAGCTTTCATTTGTATAGCTTGGTTTTTCAGGAAAATACATTTGACTATCTAATCTTGCAACGGATCGAGCTGAAGGAAAACGATAATAAGTCTTTTTGGTTGGCTCAAAATACATAATTATAAACCTCCTATGTGTTATGAAAGTAATTATATTGTTTGTATTACAAGAAAATATATACTAGGAAATTTTCCTAACATGTAAAATAATCCAAAAATTTAAAATGTAAGAGAGTAGGTTGGCAATGATTTCATTAAAGGTTGAAGATGTAAAGTCTTTTATGGCAATACTTCTTACCAATACTTTGTTTGACGAGTTTGTTTTAAAGGAAATGGAGATTCAAACCTTCAAAAGTTTCTATATATCCAGCAGCTTTCATGAGAACTTTTTCTCAGGGGAGGAATTGGAGGAAAGAACAGAGAAGAGTGATGCCCTGTGGAGTGAAATTAGGGGAATAGCATTTTCCATAATTCGAGGTAACAAAACCCCCTTATCTATGAAAATTGTACTTCAGTTATCCAAAAAACATGTAATAAGTTTGGTTAATGGTTTGGGAGGTAAGTTAAATATTGAAGATGTAGGTGGATTATATCTCAATATCCGCTTTGATAGGAATGAACTTAATATTATAACAGGAACGGCTATCAAGACATTTACATTGGATAAGACTTTGGAGCAGGAATGGGATATATGGGTTAGGGGATTTCTAAAAGCACAGAATATTGCATTTACAGAATAACATAGTATTAATTGTTAGCACTCTCTTTAGAAGAGTGCTAAATTTTGCTTGACTTTTTATAAAGCAAGTACTAATATTATTGGTAAAGGAAAGCCTGTATGATTAATATGTTGATGAAACGGGCTTATATAAGAAAAAGATAGGAAAGGAGGCATATCAGGTTGATCTAAAACCTGATTAGCAGAGTATGAGTGTAAAAACAGAGAGAGGCAGTTTGTCGATTAATTCGGAAAATATATTTCCTATTATTAAGAAATGGTTGTATTCAGACCATGATATATTTATCCGTGAGCTAATATCAAATGGCACGGATGCAATAACAAAATTAAAAAAGCTTGAAGTAATGGGTGAAGCTGAATTACCAGAGGATAATCATTTTAAGGTTACTGTGACAATTAACCCAGAGGAAAAGACAATTTGTTTTTCAGATAATGGTATTGGAATGACCGCAGATGAGGTTAAAGAGTACATTAATCAGATTGCATTTTCAGGAGCTAAAAAGTTCATAGAAACATATAAAGATAAAACCAATGATGATCAAATTATTGGACACTTTGGACTTGGCTTTTATTCAGCTTTTATGGTTGCTGATAAGGTAACAATTAATTCATTATCCTGGCAAAAGGATGCGGTTCCAGTTTTCTGGGAATCAGATGGTGGAACAGAATTTGAGATGGGTGAAGGTAGCAAAAGTGAACGGGGTACTGATATAACCTTATATCTTAATGATGAAAGTTATGAATTTTCTAATGAATATAGGGTGAAGGAAGTTATATCAAAATACTGTTCCTTTATGCCTATTGAGATATATTTTAAGAATGCAAATGCCCCTGAACCAGAGGTTGAGGAGGAAGAGGTTACCCCTACAATTGTTGATGAAGATGGTAAGGCTGACGAGACCAAAGAAAGTGAAGATAAAAAGGTTGATAAGCCAAAACCTCTTAATAATACTTCGCCGTTGTGGACAAAACACCCTAATGATTGTACTGAGGAAGAGTATAAAGAATTTTATCGCCAAGTTTTCCACGATTATAAGGAGCCACTTTTCTGGATTCACCTTAACATGGACTATCCATTTAACTTAAAAGGAATATTGTATTTTCCACAGATTAATACAGAATATGAATCTATTGAAGGTACTATAAAGCTTTACAACAATCAGGTATTTGTTGCTGACAATATTAAAGAAGTTATTCCTGAGTTTCTAATGCTTTTAAAGGGTGTAATTGATTGTCCTGATCTACCCCTTAATGTATCAAGAAGTGCATTACAAAATGATGGTTTTGTAAAGAAAATCTCAGATTATATAACCAAGAAGGTAGCTGATAAGCTTTCTGGTATGTATAAAGTTGAGAAAGAAAACTATGAAAAATACTGGGATGATATTAGTCCATTTATTAAATTTGGTTGCTTAAAAGATGAGAAATTCAATGATAAGATGAAAGACTTTATCTTATACAAGAATCTTGAAGGCAAATTCATTACCTTGGATGATTATGTAGAGGCTGTAAAATCTAAAGAAGATGTAAAGGATAGTGATTCTACAGATTCCAAGGAAGAAGAAAAATCCAGTGAGGATAATAAGTCTGATGAGATTAATAAAGATGATGAGGTTAAGGAAGAGGATAAGACAGTTGTCTATTATGTAACTGATGAAAAACAGCAAAGTCAGTATATCAACTTGTTTAAGGAATCTGGTATGGATGCACTGATATTAAAGCACAACATTGACCAGCCATTTATAACTCATGTAGAGTATAGAAATCAAAAAGTTACATTCAAACGTATAGATACTGATATTGCAGATAGTTTCAAAGATGAAACTAAGAAGAAGGATCAGAAGATACTAAAGAATAATACAGAGGCCATGACTAAGTTATTCCGTAAGGTTCTTGATATGGATAAGCTGGAAGTTAAAGTTGAAAAACTTAAAAATGACAAGTTATCCTCTATGATTACCTTATCTGAGGAAAGCCGTAGAATGCAAGATATGATGAAAATGTATAACATGTCAGGCATGGATCTAAATATGGGCGGTGAAGGGGAGACTCTAGTACTTAATGCCAATCATGAACTTGTGCAGTACATTATTACTAATGAAAAATCAGAGCATACACCGATGATATGCCAACAACTATATGACCTAGCATATTTAAGCCATAGACCTTTAGAGCCTGAGGCTATGACAAAGTTCATCCAAAGAAGCAATGATATAATGATGCTTCTTGCAAAATAAAAATACAAAGAAATAATAGACTATATATAATGAAGCTGTTTGAAAAGAAACAGCTTCATTTTTATAAAAAAATAGATATTGGTAAAACTAAATATTAAAATTCTATAATATTTAAGTGAATTACTTGAAATATTATACCATATGCTTTATTATGTAGTAATGAAAACCACATAACAAGGTATTAATATTACAAATAATAGAAAAAAATAATAGAAAAACTGATAATAGAATGACATAGTGGAGGAAAACATATGGATTATAGGATTTTAGTAGATAGCTGTACTGATTTACCAAAGAAACTGAAAGAAGATGAACACATTAAGATTATCCCATTAACTCTTAGGATAGATGATAAAATTTTTGTAGATAATGAAGATCTTAATCAGAGTGATTTGTTAAAGACTATGAAAGAAAGTCCTAACAGTCCTAAATCTGCATGCCCATCACCTCAGGATTATTTAAATGAGTTTGATGTTGAAGGTGATATCTATGTAGTGACAATTTCCTCTGCATTAAGTGGCTCAAATAATAGTGCTGAACTAGCCAAGAAGATATATCTAGAGGAACATCCAAATAAGAACATTGCTATTTTCGATTCTCGTAGTGCTTCTGTTGGTCAGACATTAATCTCTATGAAGATAAAGGAATATATTACAGAGGGACTTAAGTTCGAAGAAATTGTATCTAAAGTTAATGCTTTTCGTTCCGGAATGAATACCAAATTTGTTCTAGAAAGTCTTGAAAATCTCAGAAAGAGTGGAAGGCTTAGTAACCTTAAAGCGGTGGTAGCTAATGTACTTAATATAAAACCTATTATGGGTGCTACAGCTGAAGGAACAATAACAAAGCTAGAGCAGGCAAGAGGAATTAGTAAAGCCTTAATTAACATGGCCACCATAATTGAACATGATGTAATTAAGCCTAAGGAAAGAATTCTTGGAATAGCCCATTGTAATTGTATTGAGAGGGCAATGTTTATAAAGGATGAAATACTAAAAAGAGTACCCTTTAAAGATATCTTTATTGTAGATACGGCAGGGGTAAGTAGTGTGTATGCCAATGAAGGCGGAATTATTGTTGCATACTAGGATGGTTAAAGACATAACAGATAAATTTCTTTTTTACTACATTAAGATGCATAAAAATAAATTTAGACCTAGATAGGGCGCTTCAACGCTCGTACTAGGTCTACTTTTTTACCTGTTCTAGAATAAACATTGTAAATCTAATAGTATGAAAGGATATCTAAAGAATTAATTCAGAAATAAGGCCTTATCATTTATCGCTTAGAAGATATCATTGACTTTACTAAAGAAAGTGGTGATATTCTCAAAAATTGTCTGAAAATTGTAAATGTATGTTGAATAATGTGTAAATGTATTATAAAGTATATATATATATCAATACTTTACTTAGGAGAAGGGTATCCGTGAATATATTTACTACTTGACGGCTAATTATTTTCCATGGATAAATGAATATAGAATTTGAGAAAAAACTCCTAACTAAGTATGCAATGTTAAAGTTATTAGCGTTGTAGGTTTTAGTCAGGAGTTTTGTGATTATAAACTATAAATTAGAGTTTATGCTTGGTCAAAAGCAAGGAGGAAAAGTGAAAATAGCTAGATTTTGTGAGAAAACAAAGAAAGTACAATCTGTAAAAGACCATTTGGATAATGTAAGTGCTTATTGTGTAAATAGAGCACGGGGTATTAACTTAGAAAATACAGC
>JAAYNY010000120.1 GCA_012520635.1 Clostridiales bacterium
ACATATAAAAAAGAATGTATTGAACAGGGCAAAAAATACTTCTCTGTTGCATCCGGTGGAGGAACCGGAAGGACCCTGCACCCTGATAACATGGCAGCTGGACCTGCATCCTACGGTATGACAGATACCATGGGAAGAATGCACTCTGATGCACAGTTTGCAGGATCCTCATCAGTTCCTGCTCACGTAGAGATGATGGGCTTAATCGGAATGGGTAACAACCCTATGGTTGGAGCTACTGTAGCTGTAGCAGTAAGTATTCAGGAAGCTGCTGAAGCAGGGAAGTTCTAAGAAGTTAAATAGATATATAATTAGATAAAATTTTGAAAAAGGGCATGGCATGGTGTTTTACTAGCTATGCCCTTTTATTTATTGCAAAAATAATCTTATTTTTGAATTTTAACGGAACTTTTTAGTAAAAGCCATATTGAAGATATCGACAAATTGTGGTAGTATATGATAGATAAGACATATATCTAGTATTTTTGAAAAAAATGTAACACAAAATGAGAGAACGAAAAAATTTGCTTTAGCTAGAATGAAATATAATTTTGGCTGATTTAGGGCAGATAATGACAAGAAAAAAGACAAGAAAAAAGAGAGGTTAAATGTATGAATCAAAAAATACCGGAAAAGAAACTTAATTTATCAAAAAGAATTTCCATAGTTGTAGGATTTATTGTAATTTTGGTAATAGCGACTATTGGATTAATATCAATTACATATAGCACGAACATGTTACTTAAGGCTGAAGAAGATAGTATTGAAACCTTGGCAATTAGTGGTGCTAATCAAGTTGAAGCAGTTATTGATAAAAGGTTAGGAATATTATATGAAGCTGCAAGTAACGAGTATGTAACTTCAATGAATTGGATGTTACAACAAAGAGCTTTAATAGATGATGTTGAACGATTAGGATATCAAGATTTAATAGTAGTGTCTAACAATGGAACAGTTCAATCTGTAACTACAGGAGAGAGTTTTGAGTTCGTTGAACATGATTATATTCAAAAAGCCTTAGCAGGTGAGTCAAATGTATCTGATATTATTATGAATGAAGAAGATAATACACCGGTATTTATGTTTTCAGTTCCTATTATTAAGGATGATGTTGTAAGTGGTGCTTTAGTTGGACGTGTGGATGGGACTGAATTAAATGATATTACAGATGAGCTTGGTGCTGGAGAAAGCGGATATGCATTTGTTATAGGTTCTGACACTACATTCTACGCCCACCCAAATAGACAACTTGTTTTAAATGGTGCAAATGCCTTTAAAGATATTAATTCCGATGGGCCTTTAAAAGATTTTGGTGATAAACTAAAAAAGCTTGGCTATGGAAAAACTGGTATTATAAAGTATGATTATGAAGGCGAAGAGCGTATGACAGCCATGATTCCCATACCTGGAACCAACTGGATGTTAGGTATTGGTAATTATGAAAATGATGTAGTAAAAGACACTAATAAACTTAGGGATTTTATATTATTAATTTCCATAATAGTGTTAGTATTAGGAGTTGTTGCAGGTGGATTTATAGGAGTACAATTGGCTAAGCCCATAGGCATACTTGAGTCCGCACTGGTCTCAATATCCCATTATGACTTAACAGGAGATTTGAATAAAAGTCATCCTGAGATTGTATCTCGTCCTGATGAGATAGGATCAATTGCTAGATCCCTATCGACTATGAAGGATAACATATTAAAGTTAATTCAGGTTGTTGCCTTGAACGCAGAAAATATTGCATCCTCATCTCAGGAGTTAACCTCTATAACTGAACAAACAGCTACTTCTGCTAATGAAGTATCAAGAACCATAGATGAGATAGCAAAAGGTGCATCAGATCAAGCCAAACAAACAGAACTTGGAGCTATGGCTACTAGCGACTTAGGTAAACTTATAGTAGATAACCAAAAACATCTATCAGAGCTTAATGTATCTCTTAATCATGTTAATGGTTTGTCAGATAATGGACTGGAAGCTGTACAGGATTTAAGAGAGAAGAATGAAGAATCAGGTAATGCTTCTAGAGAGATCTATAGTATGGTTGTTGAAACTGACAAGAGTGCTGAAAGAATTAAAGTAGCAAGTGAGATGATTCAAAGTATAGCTAAGCAGACCAACTTACTAGCTCTTAATGCATCCATAGAAGCTGCAAGAGCAGGGGAGGCAGGCAGAGGTTTTGCTGTTGTTGCAGAGGAAATTAGACAATTGGCTGAGCAGTCCAATAGATTCACTGATGAGATATATGAGATCATTGGGGAGCTTATTACAAAGACGGGAGATTCTGTTAAGGTATTTGATGAAGTAGAGACTATTATGAAATCCCAGACAGACAGTGTGGAAAATACCATAGATAAATTTACAGGTATTCGTGATGCTATTAAAAAGATTAGAATTATTATTGAAGATCTTAATAGATATGGTAATAATATGAACGTTAAGAAAGAAGAAATGATAGCAACCATAGAAAACCTATCTGCCATATCAGAAGAAAATGCTGCAGGTACTGAAGAAGCTTCGGCATCTGTTGAAATACAGACCAATTCAATTACTGAGATTGCCAATGGCAGTGAGTCCTTAGCTAAGTTAGCTGAAGAACTACAGGTAGAAATAAGTAAGTTTAAATATTAAAAACCAACATATAAGTTGATTAAATAGATAATAGGGGCTGTTTTGCAGCCCCTATTATCTATTTCACAAATTATGATTAATCTTCAGCATCTGCTTCTTTTACAATTTCATCAAGTACATTTATTAAGTCATGAATAGTATACAATTGGACATCTCTTTCTAAGATAACATTTTTTAGATCCACAGAAAGTGTTTCAAACTTTTCTTTTATGGCTGGAGCTACATATGACATACAATCACCTCTTACGAATTTTCCATATTACCAATATTATTTATCATTTTATAGGGATTAGTATTTGCATTTTAATAAAGTATTATCCTGATATTTAATTAAAACTAGCTTGTGATAGTTTTTATAATAAGATATAATTGACAATAACATTTGACATGCTATTTATTGGTAGTTAAAATTTTTATTCAAAAGATTATGTGTGGCTGTAATTTAGATTGGGAGAATAGTTATGACAAGGAAAGATTTTAGAAAATTAATAGAAAGTAAAATAGTTATACTTGATGGAGCAACAGGCAGTAACTTACAAAAAAGAGGTATGGAGTCTGGAATATGTCCAGAACTGTGGATGGTAGAAAATGCAGATATTGTCTGCCAGCTTCAGCAAAATTTTTTAGAGGCTGGAACTGATATTTTGTTTGCACCTACATTTACATCCAACAGAATTAAGTTAAGAGAATATGGACAAGAAGACAAAGTAGCCTATTATAATCAGGAATTGGTAAATATCAGTAAAAAAGCAGTCCGAATGTATCGTAAGAACACTGGCAATATGAGAAATGTATATATTGCAGGGGATATTACAATGACAGGTGAGATGGTAGCGCCAACAGGTAAGCTACCATTTGAAGAATTGATAGATGTTTATAAAGAACAGATGGAGCATCTGATTAAGGCAGGAGTGGATCTATTTGTAATAGAAACTATGATGAGCTTACAAGAGTGCAGAGCCGCCTTAATAGCTGCCCATGAGATTTGTGATTTACCAGTTATGGTATCCTTGACTTATCAGGAGAATAACCGTACTTTATATGGAACAGACCCTATAACTGCTATTACTGTATTACAAGCAATGGGAGCGGATGGGGTAGGTATAAATTGCTCAACAGGGCCTGACAAGATGCATGAAATAATTAAGCAGATGAAAGCGGTTGCCCATGTTCCCATTATGGCAAAACCCAATGCAGGAATACCTAAGCTTATAGATGGACAGACGGTATTTCCAATGGAGGCTAAGGAATTTGCTGATGAGATGGTTAAGTTGATAGCTGAAGGGGTAGGTATTGTAGGGGGATGTTGCGGAACCACACCGGAGCATATACGATGGCTAAGGGACTTTATTGGTGATATAAAACCTCCTAAGGTTAAAGCGGAACATTTTAGAGCTTTAACCACAGAAAGAAAAACCATACCCATATCTTTGGATGATAGATTTATGGTAGTAGGTGAACGAATTAACCCTACGGGTAAGAAAGCACTGCAAGCGGCCTTGATTAAAGGAGACCTAACAAAGGTTGCACAGATGGCTACCGAGCAGGCCAATCAAGGGGCAGATTTTCTCGATATCAATGTGGGTATGAGCGGAATTGATGAGAAAGAAACCATGCAAGAGGCAGTCCGGGAGGTTATGAGGGTTACTGACCTACCCTTGTCCATAGACACCAGTAATCCAGATGTAATGGAGGCGGTTCTTAGAGAGTACCCTGGTCGTGCCTTAATAAATTCCATATCCTATGAAAAGGAAAAGATAGACAGGCTCCTTCCCCTGGCTAAAAAATACGGTGCTATGTTTATACTACTTCCCTTATCAGATACAGGATTACCAAAAAGTATTGAAGAAAAAAAAGAGATTATACATGCTATATTAAGTAGGGCTTATGAAGTTGGTATGACAAAAGAGGATATAATAGTAGATGGTTTGGTAAATACAGTGGGAGCCTATAACACAGCAGCCCTTGATGCTATAGAGACTATAAGATACTGCAAAGAAGACCTGAGAATTGCTACAATTGTAGGATTATCCAATATATCATTTGGTCTTCCCAGTAGACAATTTATCAACAGTACATTTCTCGCTTTCGCAATTCAGTCAGGGCTTACTATGGCTATAGCAAATCCTTCTCAGGACTTGCTTATGAATACAGCTTTTGCCTCAGACCTTCTCCTGGCTAAGGAGGATTCGGCTAAAAGATATATAGATAATGTAGTTGATGTAAATGTGGAGGCTAAAGAAAAGAACAAGAAAGTTGATAACAATACCCCTCAGCTTCCTAAATCTCAGGGAGAAGTTATATATGAAGCTGTGTTAAAGGGTGATAAAAAGGATATCCTCCTACTTGTGAAGGAAGAACTATCAGGGGGTAGGTCACCAGAGGATATAATAGATAAGTCATTAATACCAGCTATAAATGAAGTAGGCAGACTATATGAATGTCAGAGGTACTTCTTACCTCAACTAATTATGGGAGCTGAAACCATGAAGCTGGCCATAGATTATTTGGAACCCATGCTTGGCAGTAAGAAGAATTCTGATGGTATAAGCAAAGGGAAGGTGGTTATTGCTACTGTAAAAGGAGACATTCATGATATAGGAAAGAATCTTGTAGCTCTTATGCTTAAAAATTATGGCTATGATGTAATTGATCTGGGTAAGGATGTGGCCACAGAGCACATAATAGATACTGCAACAAGGGAATCGGCTGATATAATTGCAGTGTCAGCACTAATGACCACAACTATGATTGAGATGAAAAATGTTGTTGAAAAAGTTAAAGAGGCAGGTCTTAATACTAAAGTAATTATAGGTGGAGCTGTTATAAGTAATAATTATGCCAAGGAAATCGGAGCTGATGGCTATTCCCCTGATGCTGGCTCAGCTGTTGAACTGGTGAAAAGGCTCCTAGAATAATTAATTTTGATTGGAGGCAGAATAATGACATTTGACGAGATAAAGGAACTTAGTGTTGATCTAATCATTCCTGTATATCATCCCGATGAGAAGTTCTACAATCTTCTTAAAAAGATGGAGATACAGACAAAAAAACCAAATAAAATTATTATTCTTCAGACGGTGGAGGATAAGAATAATGTTGAAGACCTTAATATACCAGAGGATATGGGTATAGATATAAGGATTGAATATATTGATAAAATAAACTTTGACCATGGGGGTACAAGAAGATATGGTGCTAGCTTATCCCAGGCTGACATACTTATGTGCATGACGCAAGATGCAGTACCGACAGATGAGTTTTTAATAGAAAGGCTTCTTGAACCTTATACTGATACTAATATATCTGCCAGCTATGCAAGACAACTACCTGATTCAAAGGCAGATATTATAGAAGCTTTCACAAGAAAGTTTAACTATCCTGATAAGGATTTGGTTAAATCAGCAGGGGATATAAATGTACTGGGAATTAAGACGTATTTTTGCTCTAATGTATGTGCTACTTATCGTAGAGATGTTTATGATAAGTTAGGTGGATTTGTAAACAAAACTATATTTAATGAAGATATGATATTAGCTCATGATATGATTCATGCTGGCTATAAGATAGCATATGTTTCAAAAGCACAGGTAACCCATTCCCACCTTTATTCATATTTACAGCAGTTTTCAAGGAACTTTGATTTGGGAGTATCTCATAGGCAGTATGAAAAGGTTTTTCTTTTATTAAGATCAGAATCAGAAGGGATAAGACTTGTTAAAGATACATTACAGTACTTGATAGATCAAAAGAAATTTCTGCTTATTCCTGATTTGATTTTAAGTTCAGGATTCAAGTATTTAGGATATAAATTTGGACTTAACTATCGTAAGCTCCCAGCTGATTTTGTAGTACATTGTAGTATGAATAAGAACTATTGGAAGTAGAACCTTATATAAAATTATTGCTAATAGGAGAATAGGATATGGGTATGGTTTCAATCGTTATGGCAACCTATAATGGGGAAAAATACTTAGAAGAGCAAATCGAGTCAATACTATCATCTACATTTCAGGATTTTGAGATATATATATATGACGATGGATCTAAGGATTCCACTATGGAGATTTTGAATAAATATAATAGGCAGTATCCTGATAAGATAAAAGTATTCCAAAATGAAAAAAATTTGGGTGTAACCCGTAATTTTTTAAATGCTGTCAATGGGACAAGATCTGATTATGTAATGTTTTGTGATCAAGATGATGTGTGGAAAAAAGATAAGATAGCAAGGACTCTAAAAAGAATGAGGCAGATGGAAGTTCAATTTGAAAAGGAACTTCCCATAGCTGTCTTTACTGATGCTCATGTGGTGGATGGCAATCTAGGTATGATACATGAATCCTTCTTTTTATCTGGAAGACTTAATCCTAAACTTACTGACTTACCACATTTATTGATGGAAAATAAACTTATTGGATGCACAGTTATGATAAATGCCGCTCTGCGAAAGGTTTTACAAAGTAGCCCCTTACCGGAAAAAGCTAGACTTCACGATGGCTGGATAGGATTAATTGCATCTAGCTTAGGGAAGGTGGGCTTTATTAAGGAGGCAACCTTGCTTTATCGTCAACATGAATCCAATGTTGTAGGTAATAAAAGCTTTCTGTCATATATACTAAATCGTGTAGGCAATTTGCGTAAGCAAAAGAGAGCTTTATTAGAGCTTCAACATCAAGCAGGAGAGTTTGCTAGGTTATATCAAGATCTTATAGATGAGAGCAAGTTAGAGCTAATTACTAGATTCTCAAAGCTTCATCAAGAGAATTTTGTGAGAAGAAGAATAATTATTATTCAAAACAAGTATCTAAAAACAGGTATTATTCGAAATATTGGACTTATGATTATTGTATAGTATCTTAAGACGGCGCAAAGAACTTTCAAAAACCAGGATCAAGTCATTGTTTATACCTTGTG
>JAAYNY010000121.1 GCA_012520635.1 Clostridiales bacterium
AATACACTTATCTAGGAAGACTCTATCGTGGGATACAAGGATAAAACCTTTTTTAGTCTGTAGGTAATCAGCCAAAACTGCTCTTCCTTCCATGTCTAGGTGATTGGTTGGCTCATCAATCAGAAGGAAATTATTCTTCTTTAAGAACAAGGCTGCTAGCATTATCTTTGTCCGCTCCCCAAAGCTTAAAGTTGAAAATGGCCTAGCAAGCACTGAGCTATCCACATGAAGCTTACTAATTTCCTTTTCTATAAGCTCTTCAATTATATAACCATCATGGCTCTGAAATAGTTCTTGTAGCTGACCATAATGTTCAAGGTGTTTGGAACTTCCCGTATTATTAAGGCATTCTTCCATCTCCTTTTCCCATACTCTAAATGGTGCAACAATATCTTTGGTTACATCCATTGTAGTCAACTCTTCATCTTCTATCTCAAAGGGAAAGTAATCAAAATTAACTGAAGAACTTATACTACCTCTATATTGGTACTTTCCTAATAATAGATTTAAAAATGTTGTCTTGCCCCTTCCATTTCTACCTATAAAGCCCAACTTCCAATCCGTATCTATCTGAAAGCTTACATTTTCAAAAATCATATCGTAGATAGTATCGTAGCTAAAAGTCAATTGACTTACTATTATCTGTGACATAGATACCCTCCTTTAATCTATAACTTTGATAAAATCTTTAAACAAAAAGAATCACAAGAGGGATATCCTTCCTGTGATTCTATAATAGTTAAAATCATACCATAATTAATCCTGTCATCTTTGTATATTATGGCATAAAGCTTAATAGCATAAGCCTATATTTAATGTACAACCATATGTCAAATGATGAATTAATAAGTATTGGTATAAGGAATGATATTCTCTTGCTCGCAATAAAACAGACTTGTTTCATTGCATTACATAAAAAATCTTAAATTCTTCAGCAAGAAAATTTAGAACATTCCTTCAACCTCACTTTATTTTATATTTTTAATCTTAATTTTATATTATCAGCTACTATCTCTTATGTCAACGGATACTACTAGAAAATATATCAATAAATTTTAAGTAATCATTATATGAGAAAAGTATATCTAGCATATCTGACATATTATTTCCTTCTATCTTACCTGTAGGATAAGCAGGAGGCGTATGCCACATTGGTAATGTATTTTGTGTTGGAGATATATCAGCTCTTCTTGTGTTTGCCTTTACAGAACCTGCATTAAAGTCCTCATCCATGTACTTCATAACTTTTACTACATAGTTTTGAGTTTCCTTAAAAGGTGGAATTCCACCATACTTTTTCACATTTCCCATACCTGCATTATATGCAGCTAGGGCAAGCTTGGTATCACCATCATATCTTTTTAATAGATCTGAAATGTATTTTGATCCCCCCATAATGTTTTGCTCTGGATCAAAGGAATCTGTAACACCAAGATCCGCTGCCGTACCTGGCATAAGTTGCATTACACCCTGAGCTCCTGACCTAGATACAGCATCAGGATTAAAATTTGACTCTGCTTTTCCTATAGCCTTTAAGAGATTTAAAGGAACATTATATTTCTTTGAAGCCTCTTCAAATATATCATCAAGACTTTTAGATTCTTCCATATATGATGAAAATAATTCCTTTCCTCCCTGGTTTACTTTTTTGCTTTTAAAATCATGCCCGGCAGGATTTGTTATGTTTGATACACCGTTGATATTTGACATTATTTCCTCCTTTGTATTGCTAATGGATATAGTGCCTTCTGTTCTATATTAATGTTCGCCTAAGCTCTTCCCCTGATTTCATCGATAAATAAGCTGGGGCAATATCAAGCACTGTCTTTGCACCTTAATTACCTTCCTTATTAAGACGATAGGCAGCTCTTGCATAAGCTAATAAAGCATTTGCCGTAAATTCAGGATTAGAATCAAGCTTTAAACTATACTCTATAATTTGAGAGTTCTCATTATTCAAACCAGTCTTTCCGCTTTGGATAACAAATCCACCATGGGACATACCCTTATGATTTTTATCTAGCTCCTCCTGGGAAATAAAATGAACAATGGTATCATAATCGCTAAAGTAATTGGGCATAGTCTTTATCTCATTCTCTATCCAACTTAGACTTGCTCCTTCCTCTGCCACAACATAACATTCCCTTATATGCTTTTGTCTTGTTGTAAAGTCAGGCATATGACCACTTCTGACCTTATCCATGGCCTCTTCATTAGGAATGGTATACTGTGTTGCATCCACAACTCCATCTATTCTTCGAATTGCATCGGAATGACCCTGACTTACCCCCTTACCCCAGAATGTATAGTTTTTACCTTGGGGTAATACCGCCTCTGCATATAGACGATTTAGAGAAAACATACCAGGATCCCATCCACTAGCAATCACACAGGTCTTCTTAGCCTTAGCTGCAACCTGATTAACCTTATCATAATATTCTGCTATCTTAGCGTGGGTATCATATCCATCTACTGTATTAAATAATGAGGCGAACTCCGGTCCTTGTGTAGGTAGGTCTGATTTGCTGCCTCCACATAAAACCATTACATCTATTATATCGGTCATTTTACTAGCTTCACTTATATGATATGCCTTGGCATTATCTGTTAAAAGTATAAGGGTATCAGCACTTCTTCTTGTAAATACTCCAACTAACTCCATATCTTTATTCTGAGCGATTCCAAGTTCAACACCTTTTCCCAGATTACCATAACCTAATATACCTATACGAATTTTTTCCATTGATTGTCCTCCTGTATAAAACTCCTGATACTTATGGTGGATATTATATCATATACTTTAAAATGATACAAAAGTTTTCAAAAGTTTTTACAATAAAAGAGAGCTTTTGCTCTGTTAGCAAAAGCTCTTTATATTTTTATTATTATGCCTTCAATCTTTCTTCCAATGCATTAAGCTGTTTAATCAATTCCTTAGGAAGTTTTTCACCATAATTTTCATAATGTTTCTTTATGGATTCTACTTCTGCAAGCCACTCTTCTTTATTGACATATAGAAGCTCTTTCATATCATCCTCTGATATATCAAGTCCACTTACGTCAATAGCATCAGGTGTTGGAAGATAGCCAATAGGTGTCTTTATAGCCTCACCCTTACCTTCACTTCTTTCAACAATCCATTTTAATACACGGCTATTATCGCCAAATCCAGGCCATAACCATCTATCTCCATCCTTGCGGAACCAGTTAACATAGAATATCTTAGGTAGTTTGTCCTCATCGGTTTTTCCACCGACCTCAAGCCAATGCTGTAGATAATCACTGATGTGATATCCGCAGAATGGAAGCATAGCAAATGGATCACGACGAACCTGTCCAATACTATCTGATATTGCAGCTGCAGTAATCTCTGAGCCCATAACTGATCCGAGGAATACTCCATGCTCCCAATCAAAGCTTTCATTTACCAAAGGAATAGTTCTTGGTCTACGTCCACCAATCAAGATTGCACTAATGGGTACACCTTCTGGATCTTCCCACTCTGGAGCAATAACAGGACACTGACTTGCAGGTGCTGTAAATCTTGCATTGGGATGAGCTGCAGGACTATCAGAATCCGGAGTCCAATCATTACCATGCCAATCAATTAAATGATCAGGGGCATCAGTTCCAATACCTTCCCACCACACGTCACCGTCATCTGTAAGAGCTACATTAGTAAATATTGTATTCTTTTCAATGCTATGCATTGCATTAGGGTTGGATCCCATGGAAGTACCAGGTGCCACTCCAAAGAATCCTGCCTCAGGATTAATAGCATAAAGACGTCCATCTTTTCCAAATTTCATCCAAGCTATATCATCACCGATGGTTTCTACTTTCCAGCCAGGGATTGTAGGAATAAGCATTGCCAAGTTAGTCTTACCACAAGCACTAGGGAATGCTCCTGTAATGTACTTCACATTACCATCGGGATCAGTAAGTTTAAGTATAAGCATATGTTCAGCCAACCAGCCTTCTTCACGAGCCTGAACTGAGGCTATACGTAAAGCAAAGCATTTCTTACCAAGAAGAGCATTTCCGCCATAACCTGAACCATAAGACCAGATTGTCTTCTCCTCTGGAAAATGGCTGATATATTTCTTCTCAATAGGAGCACATGGCCAAGCCACATCTTCTTCGCCCTCTTCTAATGGGGCACCAACGGAATGAAGGCATTTTACAAATTCGCCATCATCACCTAGAATATCAAGAACTTCAGAACCAATTCTTGTCATGATTCTCATATTAACTACTACATAAGGACTGTCAGTAATCTCAATACCAATTTTAGATATAGGAGAACCGATAGGTCCCATTGAGAAAGGAATAACATACATAGTTCTTCCCTTCATACAACCAGTATATAATTCTGTCATGGTTGCCTTTAACTGGTCTGGGTCTACCCAGTTATTTGTAGGTCCTGCATCTTCTTTACGTCTTGAAGCTATAAATGTTCTGTCCTCAACACGTGCCACATCTGACGGATGACTACGGAACAAATAACATCCCGGGCGTTTTTCTTGATTTAACGCTATAGCCATTCCACTTTCAACCATCTCTTTTAATAGACGGTCATTTTCTTCTTGCGAGCCGTCACACCAATAAACATGATCAGGCTGGCACATTTTTTCCATTTCATCTACCCATGCTAATAAATTTTTGTTTGAAATAGTATTCACCACTTTCGTATTATTTTTGATAAATAGTATCCTACATTTCATGATGATTTTATGTCAGCCTTAAGAAAATTATTGTAACATCAATGCAGCAATACAAGTTTAATTATACAAAATATTAGATAAAATTGAAAGTGTTTAATAAGAATTTCACAATCTAAAAGACATTAGTCCTAAATCGTTCACACTCAAAGGACTCTTAGCTTACCAGTAAGTTTCCAAAAAAGGATATTATCTTAAGAAATGGTTTCCAGATATGAGGGTGATGCTGAAGGATAAAATCTTTAACCTGACCCTTTCTTATTATCTCTGGCACATGTAAGATATTCTCACCTCTTATCTGATCGCCTATGGCAGTCTTACCATTTGCTACTCCTCCCATAGCAATTTCTGAAGCTACTGCCATACCCCCTATACTATAGATGCCTATTGCCATACCACCCATTGCCAATAAGCCAATTGCCATGCCACCAATTGCAATACCGCCTAATGCTAATCCTGCTAACACTAGTAGACCTAATCCTATACCGCCTAAAGATAAGGCTCCTACAGATAATCCACCTATACTAACTAATCCAATTGAAATATTACCTATTGCAATAATACCCCTAGCAACCTGTGGACCGTAACCCATTTTAATATGAACTAAGGGAATTCCAAAAATTTTTCTCTCACTTTTGTATTCGTATGTCCTAAATCTATTAACTCTTCCCAAATAATTTTTATCAGAAGATATTGAAGTTTCAGTTAAATCTCCTGTTTTTTCCTGCCTATCTTCTATATCCGGAAGGGTTATTTCTTCCCTAATAAGGCTATCTACACTTACCTTGAATATATCCGCTATAACAATCAACTTACTTACCTCCGGAGTTGACTGACCGGATTCCCATTTACTTACAGACTGTCTTGATACATTTAAGAGATTTGCAAATTGCTCTTGGGAATATCCTCTCTCCCTTCTTAGCATAATTAACTTATCACCAAGTTTCATATATTCCTGCCCCTTTCTACGCTAATTAAAGCTCATAGATGTTTTTAAATTTTATGTGTTAACTATAGCAAAAATAATAGCTAAATACAATAAACTGGCACTTTGCAATTTGTAAACCACTGGTTGCATTTCAAAATTTTCACCTTTATAATGACTTTTTAGCAAATAAAAAGGGCTGTTTTTCAACAGCCCAAATTATAATCTTAGTTATCAATAAGTTTATTTTTCTTTGTCCAACTCATCATATTTCTAAGCTCTGCTCCAACCTTTTCCAAAGGATGCTCTGCTTCGATTCTTCTCTTAGCCTTAAAGTTAGGACATCCAACCTGATTCTCAAGAAGCCAATTTCTTGCAAAAGTTCCATCTTGTATATCTGAAAGAACCTCTCTCATAGCATTCTTTGTGTCTTCTGTTACAATCTTAGGTCCTGTAATATAATCACCATATTCTGCAGTATTAGATATGGAATATCTCATTCCAGCAAAACCACTTTCATTAACTAGATCAATAATTAATTTCATCTCATGTATACACTCAAAGTAAGCACTTGCAGGATCATATCCTGCTTCAACTAATACTTCAAAACCAGCCTTCATAAGAGCAGTAACTCCACCACATAATACTGCCTGTTCACCAAAAAGATCTGTTTCAGTCTCTTCTTTAAAGGTTGTTTCAAGGACACCAGCTCTTGCTCCACCAATTCCTAGTGCATAAGCTAATCCTAGATCATGGGCTTTACCTGTTGCATCCTGATGTACTCCAATCAAACATGGAACACCTTGTCCCTCTAAGTATTGACTTCTTACAGTATGTCCAGGTCCCTTAGGTGCAATCAGAAGTACATCCACATCTTTAGGAGGAATTATCTGATTATAATGAACACAAAAACCATGGGCAAACATAAGAGCATTACCTGCCTCAAGGTTAGGTTCGATAGACTCCTTATATAATTTAGCTTGCTTCTCATCATTGATAAGAATCATAATGATATCTGCTAACTTAGCAGCTTCTGCAGAGGTATATACCTTAAATCCTGCTGCCTCTGCCTTTGCCCATGATTTACTTCCTTCGTAAAGTCCAATAATAACATTTACTCCAGATTCTTTTAGATTAAGAGCATGGGCATGCCCCTGACTTCCATAACCTATAACAGCTACAGTCTTTCCGTCTAAAAGTGATAAATTACAATCTTCTTGATAATAAATCTTTGCCATAACCTTTCATCCTCCATTTTTTAAGGGTCTGTATTTTAATTTTTAAAATATTTATCTTTAATCTTCAATATAGTCTGCAATATCTCCTAAGCCTCTTGTAAGGCCAGTAATTCCTGTACGAACTAATTCTTTAATCTGATATTGCTCTAAAAGCTTAATAAATGCATCTATCTTATCCTGATTTCCTGTAAGCTCAATCATCAATGAATCCGGTGCAACATCAACAATTTTAGCTCTAAAGATATCAGCTATAGAGATAATTGCTTGACGTTCCTCACCTGCTGCGTTGACCTTCACTAAAATCAACTCTCTAGTAACCGACTCATCCCTAGTTAGTTCTTTAATCTCTATAACGTCCTCTAGTTTTTGTAGTTGCTTTTCAATTTGCTCTAATATCTGGTCATCTCCATGAACCATAACCGTCATCCTGGATATGGCTGGATTCTCCGTCTCACCTACAGTCAGGCTGTCGATATTATATCCTCTTCTACTAAACAATCCAGCAACACGGCTAAGTACACCTGCCGTATTCTCAACTAAAATCGATAATACCATTCTTCTCATAGCATTCTCCTTTCTCTATATACAGTTACATTTTTCCTAGTTTTATGTATTGGGCTATAAGGTTTGTGATTTCACACATTGCAGTAGCAAAGCCTTAAATCATATAATAATAGCCCTGACACAACAGTTTACCTGTAATGGGGCTAGTGTTTTAGTTGTAAGACATTGTAACAACTAGAGACTTTTTTGTCAAGTAAAGACTACTTATCTTTTCTTATTTTATTTATTAATAATCTTCTTAAGAAGTTTATAATACAAAAATTTTAGCCACACATAGAGCTGGATGTTTAAATTTAACAATTTTCACTTAACCCAAATTCTATAGTGTGGCGATTATATAATTTCAGTTCTTCATATTCATATTAATGACAGACATATTATATAAGTAAATTGCTCCAAGTTTAAAGTTCTTTGCGCCGTCTTAAG
>JAAYNY010000122.1 GCA_012520635.1 Clostridiales bacterium
AGCTTTCAAATTAAAAGTTGTAGATATGGACCCGTGATTTTTTTTCCCTCTTATTTATGGATGCTTTTGGTCAACTATAACAAATATATATAAGAATATTAATGTATGATTGGCAAATTGCATAGAACACTTTTTGAATAAAAACGGTTTTTGTAATAGAATGTATCTAAAATATGATGTATTTACTAAATAAATATGAGAATAAGATTAAAATATAAATTCAAAGCAATATTATAGAATAATTTATACTAATATACTAATAATATGTGCAAAATGCATAAAAAACTACTTTCAAAACATAAATAAAAATGTTTTTATACTTGTATTTCTTATAAAGTCATATTATAATGTGGATGAAGAAGGTAAGGAGTGGTAACTTAAAAAGCAAATAAAATCAGATGTAAGACATTAAATAATTAGATAACAGTAAAGTTAAAAAATAGATGAATAAAGATAAAAAGATAGATAGGAGAGAGTTCCATGGTAACTATTAGGGATGTGGCAGATGAAGCCGGTGTAGCTATATCAACTGTATCTAACGTTCTGAACGGTGTGGATGTTGTAAGTGATGCAACTAAGGAAAAGGTTTTGGATGCAGTAGAAAAATTAAAATACGTACCCAATATGAATGCTAAGTTCCTTAAGTCAAGTAAGAAGAATACTATTGGTTTATTTCTATCAAGTATTCAAGGTGACTATTATAGGATGCTTATGCAGGCCATCCATTTGCAGTGCAAGTTAAAGGGTTATCAACTAAATATCTATGTAAGTAATGAGAATACCAGTGAAGAGATATACGGTATGATTATTTCCTCTGGTGTTGAAGGTGCTATTGTATTTAATGAGAGTCTCCATGATGAATTTATAGATAGAATAACTATGCCCATGGTATTTATAGACAGGGAATATGCTGGAAAGAATGTGTCTAGTGTAAATATTAATAACATAGAGGGTGCCAGCCTTGCCATGGAATACTTAA
The DNA here is from genome assembly GCA_012520635.1 of Clostridiales bacterium. GTDB lineage: Bacteria > Bacillota > Clostridia > Lachnospirales > Lachnospiraceae > Mobilitalea. The sequence goes on from JAAYNY010000122.1 coordinate 980, forward strand.
TCCGTCAAGGTCATCGTAGGATTGGATATATTCACGGTCATAGTATGGATGATGAACAAAGGTTTAGGGCTTATAAGAATGTACTCAATAAGTATTCCATTCCTATAGATGAATCCATTATTCTTAGGGGATATTTTGAAGAGCAATTGGCTTATAGTGAGATGCGTGTTCTTATTCTTAAGAAAATCCCCCTACCAGATGCATTCTTTTGTGCCAATGATGAGATGGCTTGGGGTAGTATAAGGGCACTTAATGAAGCTGGTATAAAGGTTCCTGAGAATATAAGTATAATCGGTTATGATGATATCAATATGTCTGCCCACTTTACACCGCCCTTAACCACTGTTCACAGTCCTGTTACTGAACTGGGATATGCTAGCACTACAGAATTGATGAGGTTAATGGAAGCGGATAAGTCTGAAGAGGGTACGATAACCCGCTTATCACCATCCCTTATTGTAAGGGATTCCTGTAGAGTTCGTATGTAAAGATTGTATGAAGTTGTTATCAATAGCTTATTTATAATTGAAAACTATTGATATAATATAAATTTATTTTTAGGAGGTTAATATGGACTGCTATCGTTTAGAAGGTGACACGTACATAATTGAGAATTTTGACCGACAGCCTACATTCTCTAGTTTCTTACCAGGACTTGCTGGTATTAAAGGTATACCTATCTGGGTCTACTATACCAACAGGGGACAGGGGATTAATAGTTTTGGCATCCACAATAAAGAAAATGCTATTATGGAATTTAACCCTGCAAATACTGCTTATGAGAATACGCCCATAAAAGGTTTTAGGACTTTTATAAAATGTGACGGCCAGTATTTTGAACCCTTTAGGGATTTGGATGATCAGGTAAAAAGAACATTATACATACGTAAGAACAGCTTTGCTATAGAAGAAGTTAACAAACGCCATAATATAAGTATAAAGGTTAATTATACCGTTCTCCCAGAAGAAAGTATTGGAGCCTTGGTTCGTAATGTGGAGATTAAGAACATAGGGGACTCTACTAGGCAGCTAGAAGTTCTTGATGGTCTTCCTAAGATAATCCCTTATGGTATATCCAATAGTGCATATAAGGAAATGTCCAACTTACTGAAGAGTTGGTCTGATATTAAGAATATAGAAGAAAGTCAGTCTAGGGTACCTTATTATACCATGCGTTCATCTAGTGATGATTCATCTGAAGTATCGGAGATTGATGGAGGATATTTTTATCTAACCGTTAATGATAATAAGTTGCAGCCTGTGATTTATGATCCAGATATAGTGTTTGAATATGATAACTCACTTATAAATCCCATAGGATTTATGGGGCAAGAGCTTGGTGAATTTTTAGAGAAGAAGCAGTGTTTCTATAATAAGATTCCATGTGGATTTACACCACAAGATTTTACTCTTAAGCCTATGGATACATATCAGTTCTATACACTTACAGGTTTTGCTGCTTCTCCTGAGCAGATTAATGAGAAGCTAGAGTCTATCTGTGCTAAGGGTTATCTTAATGAGAAAGAAGAATTGGCTGATAGGATAGTCTCAGACCTTACAAAGGATATAAGAACAGAGTCTGGTATGCCAGTATTTGATAAGTATATGGAGCAATGTTATCTTGATAACTTCCTTCGTGGTGGCTATCCATATATATTTAATAAAGACACTAACAAATCGGTGGTTCATTTATTTAGTAGAAAACATGGAGATCCTGAGAGGGATTACAACTTCTTTGCTATTGCAGGAGAGTATTATTCTCAAGGAAATGGTAACTTCCGTGATGTGAATCAGAACCGAAGAAATGATATCTTCTTTAATAAGGATATTGGAGATTTTAATATAAAGACTTTCTTCCAGTTAGTTCAGATTGATGGATATAACCCTTTGGAAGTTCGTCCTTCTACCTTTAGTGTTAAGGAAGATTGTAGGGAAGAAGTTAATGCTCTCATTAATGATAATATAAGTGAGAATAGGGAGACCATTGTTAAGATACTGGAAGACAGCTTTACTCCAGGTCAGATTGCTAACCGAATTGCTAAGCACCATATTGAGGTGGCTTGTGGTGAAGATGAATTTCTTAAGAAACTTTTAGAATGTTGCCACCAGAATATTGAAGCAGGTTTTGGTGAGGGATATTGGAGTGATCACTGGGATTACAATATGGATCTTGTGGAAAGCTATCTTAAGGTTTTTCCAGACAAGAAAGAAGACTTGTTATTCGGTGATAATACTTATAGGTTCTATGACAGTCCTGCAAGGGTAATGCCTAGAAGTGAGAAGTATGTACTAAACAGTAAGAATGAGGTAAGACAATACGGTTCTTTAGTTGAAGATGAGGAGAAGATTAACCAGGAAGGATTTAATGAAAAGGGAAGCAACTGGCTAAAGAATGAGGATGGGTCTTATGCATGTACATCTTTAATGGGCAAGATGATTTCCCTAGCCCTTAATAAATTTGCCTTACTTGATGCTTATGGGATGGGTGTTGAGATGGATGCAGGCAAACCTGGCTGGAATGATGCTATGAATGGACTACCTGGACTATTTGGAAGTGGTATGTCTGAGACTTTTGAGCTAAAACGCCTCATTTCCTTTATATCTAATAATGTTACAGGACAAGACAAGGTTCTTATTCCTGAGGAAGTCTATGAATTTTTAATAGAAGTATATAATGAGCTACAAGAACTTATAAGAGGGGATATTGATGAATTCACCTACTGGGATAGGGTATCTACAATAAGAGAAGAATACAGAGACAGGGTTCGTTTTCATCTAGTAGGTAGGGAAGTTTCCGTTGAGACTAAAATGATTAAGGATATATTTAGTTTGTTCGAATCTAAGGTTCAAAAGGGAATCCATAAAGCTTGTGACTATGGTGATGGAATTGTTCCTACATACTTCACATTTAGTGCTAGTGAGTATAGCCCTGTGCTAGATGATAAAGGAAAGCCTGTATATAGTCACTATGGTTTACCCAAGGTAATTGTAAAAGCTTTTGATGTACATCCTTTACCCCATTTCTTAGAAGGTCCTGCCAAGATGCTTGGAACACTTGGGGAAGATAGGGAGCTGGCAAAAGACTTGTACAATAGGGTTAAGCAATCTGAATTATACGATAAAAAGCTAGGTATGTATAAGACCAGTGTTCCCATAGATGATATATCTATGGAGAATGGTAGAATCAGAGCATTTACAGCAGGATGGCTAGAGAGGGAAAGTATATTCTTACATATGGAGTATAAGTATCTATTATCTTTGTTGGAAGCTGGCCTTTATGATGAGTTTTATAAGGAAATTCCAACTGCTATGGTTGTATTTAGGGATGGTAAAGAATATGGAAGAAGCATTCTTGAGAATTCATCGTTTGTTGCGTCCAGTGTAAATCCTGATGAAAGCCTTCATGGAAGAGGATTCGTAGCTAGATTAAGTGGTTCTACAACAGAAGCTTTATCAATGTGGGCTCATATGTTTATAGGAAGCAAGATGTTCACCTATGAAGATGGAGAGCTTGTACTACATCTTGAACCTAAGTTATCTCAGTGGATGTTTGATGATAAAGGCCAGGCTTCATTTACCTTCTTGTCCACCTGTAAGATTACCTATACTAACCTTTATGCTAAGCCTACTTATGGCAAGGAGGGAGTTAAGGTTACAAGGATACTAATAGTAGATGATGGAACCTTAATAGAGGGTAATTGCATTGGCGGTCAACTGGCAGAAAAGATTCGTAGTGGTGAGATAAGACATATAAAAGCGGAACTATCAATAGATTCTTAATAATATAAGACAAAGGAGAAGACTATGAAGCTGATTACTACTTGTTATAAGGATGGAAAAAAAGATGTAATAGTTAAGCAATATGAAGCCCAAGCTGAGGGCGGTGGAGAAAATCAAGTTGTTAATCTCTATCCAGATATAGAGTATCAGACAATTATTGGCTTTGGTGGAGCTGTAACGGAAGCATCCGGATATGTATTTTCTAAACTGGGAGAAGAGAATAAGAAAAAAGTTATAGATTTATATTATGGTGAGGATGGAAACCGTTATAATATGGTAAGAAGTCATATGGATAGCTGTGATTTTGCCCTTGATATGTATGAGGCTATGAGTGACCCTAATGATAAAAATATGGAGTCATTTACCCTAGAAAGAGATGATAAATATATTATTCCACTACTTAAGGCGGCCTGGGATAGGGCTTTGGAGCCCATGGATTTAATGCTGTCTTCCTGGTCACCTCCAGCATTTATGAAGACTAATGGGGAGAGAAAGCACGGTGGAAAGTTAAAGAAAGAATATTATGGCATCCGTGCAGAGTATATCTGTCGTTATATAAAAGAGTATGAGCAAAGAGGTTACAAGGTTAATCGTATTACAGTTCAGAATGAGCCTCTTGCAACTCAGACCTGGGATTCTTGTATATTTACTGCTGAAGAGGAAAAAGAATTTGTTCGTGATCATCTGTATCCAGCACTTTTGGAGAATGGATTATCCCATGTTAAGATAAATATCTGGGATCACAACAAAGAAAAGCTTGTTGAAAGAGCAAGTATGACCATTGATAGTGATACTGACAAGATGATTGACGGTATAGCATTTCATTGGTATACGGGAGATCATTTTGAAGCACTAACTATGACCCATGAGTTATTCCCTGATAAGGAATTAATATTTACTGAGGGTTGTGTTGAATACAGTCGCTTTAGTGATGATCAGTTACATAATGCACAGATGTATGGCCATGATATAATGGGTAATCTAAATGGAGGCATGACTGGTTTCATTGATTGGAACCTAATACTTGATGAAAAGGGCGGACCAAACCATGTAAATAATTACTGTGATGCTCCTATTATGGTAGACACCAATAAAGATGAGGTGGAAGTCAAGTTATCCTTTGATTACATTGGACATTTTAGTAAGTATATTCATAGAGGGGCTAAGAGGATAGGAAGTTCAAAATATACTAAGGATCTTGAGATGACTGCATTCAAGAACCTGGATGGAAGCATTGCTGCAGTATTAATGAACACTACAGAAAAGGAACTGCCTGTTAATATTCATATAAAAGGTATGGCTTACAAAATCCAAATACCAGGTAATTCTATAGCTACGGCGTTAATTTAATAGTACTTGATATTTCGTGTTATATCATTAACATAGTAACTCCTCAAAAAGGGAGCTGCCAAGTGTGCAGTTCCCTTTTAACTTTTTGCTATTGCCAGGAGTGTGATGGAATTGTATCATATATCTATGACTTAGTAATGATGTTAGGAGAATAATATGTCGCTTTCAGGAATTCTTGCAAATCAAATATTGGTTATATTTATTATTATTATCATTGGTGTTATTTGCTATAGGAGCAAATTAATTGATGATAGGACTAATAGTAAGCTATCAGATATATTATTGACATTGGTAAATCCAGTGGTGATTTTTGTTTCATATCAACGGGAATTTACTAGGGATTTGCTGGAGGGATTGCTGATTTCACTAATACTGTCCCTTGTGACCCATATAGTAAGCATAATTATTTCATATATTATGATAAGAAGGAAGAGGAGAAAAACTATTGTAGTAGATGGTGTTTCTGTTAAAAAGTATGTGGATAACCAAGATGTAGAGGTTGAGCGCTTTTCAAGCATATATTCCAATGTAGGATTTATGGGTATACCTTTAGTTAATGGTATATTTGGAAGTGAAGGGGTGTTCTATGTTTCAGCTTCATTAACAATTTTTAATATCTTTGTATGGACTCATGGTGTCTATATGATGTCTGGCAGCAGGAATATGAAGCTTAAGGAGATTTTAAAGACACTGACATCTCCAACGATTGTTGCAATATTACTGGGACTTTTATTCTTTATCTTACAGATTAGCCTGCCTAATGTAATGTATGAAGCTCTAACTTATATTGCTAATTTAAATACTCCATTTGCCATGTTAATAGCAGGTGTAACAATAGGTAAGACCAACATTATACAATTATTAACTAAGAAAATCAGGAAATACTACATAAGCTTTCTAAGACTTCTTTTGATACCCCTTGTAATTGTATTTATGTTTATCTGGTTACCCATAAATGATATGGTTAAGATAACAGCAATTCTTATGGCTGCTACACCAACGGCTACAATGTGTACATTATTTGCTATAAAGCATGAAAAGAACTCTGTTCTTGCTGCTGAGATATTTACAATATGTACACTATTAAGTGTTATAACTATTCCAATTGTTATTAGGATTGTAGAGATTTTATTATAAATGCAGACTGCTAGGAGGATTTAGATCTGACAGAACACATATTTTAATAACGAGATTTAAGTAAATACTACATAGATAAAGACATTAGGAGGAATTACATGAAGATTGTATTGTTAGAACCATTAAAGGTTAATAATGATATTCTTGAACTATTTTCAAAAGGTATCAAGGATAAGCAACATGAATTTGTTGCATATGATAATGTAACTAAAGATGTGGAAGAATTAAAGAAAAGAGTTATGGGAGCGGATGCAGTTATAATCGCTAACAATCCATTACCTGCTGAAGTAATAGAAGCGGCTGATAAGCTTAAGTTCATCTCAGTGGCATTTACCGGTATTGATCATGTAGATAAGGAGGCTTGCTTAAAGAATGGTATAAAGTTATCTAACTGTGCAGGTTATAGTGACCAGGCGGTTGCGGAGCTTGTTATTGGAATGATTATTAGTAAACTACGTAACCTTGTTGAATGTGATAGAGCAGTAAGACAGGGTAAGACTATGGGTTCTGAAGGTTTAATGGGTTCAGAATTAGCTGGAAAAACTGTGGGTATCGTTGGTACTGGTAGGATTGGACTTAAGGTGGCACAGTTGCTTAAAGCATTTGGTTGTAATCTGTTGGGAAATTCTCCTGTAGCTAAGAAGGAAGGGGAGGAGCTGGGGATTAAGTATGTATCCTTAGATGAACTCCTAAAGGAAAGTGATATTGTAACCCTTCATACACCCTTGAAGGATAGTACAATAAACCTTATTAACAAGGAAAGGCTAGATATGATGAAGCCCAGTGCTTTACTTATTAATTGTGCAAGAGGACCTGTTATAGATATAGAAGCTATGGCAGAAGCACTAAAGAATAAAAAACTTGCTGGAGCTGCAATAGATGTATTTGAAATTGAGCCTCCACTACCACTTGATCACTGCCTTATAGATACTGACAACAGCCTATTAACACCACATGTAGCTTATGCTACTGATGAGTCCATGGTTAGAAGGGCAAAGATTGCATTTGATAACATATATGCATGGCTTGATGGTGGACAGATTAATACCATGTTCTAGAGATTCTTAAAGACGGGCATTAGACTATAGCTAGTTTTATGATACTATTGCTATAATAAAGTAATATTGGTATACTTATAAAGTGAAATACAGACAAATATTAGCACTTTGTGTGGGAGAAAGTAAATATGGATACCAATAAATATAATAATAGGTCAGATGATTATGATGAAATCAATCTTCAGGAGCTGTTTATGGCTTTATGGAGGCAGAAGGTATTAATTGTGGTGATAACTTTAATAGCAGCACTTTTTACCGGTTTATTTAGCGTGTTTGCAATTAAACCAGTATATCACTCCAGATTAAATATAATCATTAATGTACCTGAAAGCTACAACACCAAATATGGAGATTATCTATTACCACTTACCACTAACGAGCAATATATTAACTTGATTACTAGTAATGATATTATGAAAAACACGATAGAAGATATGGGTTATAGCATGGATGAAGTAAGTATTGAATCTATCCGTGAGAGGATAACCATAGAGCAGACCAACAATAAGAGCGATAATCAAAATAGTTTCTTCGTTAAGGTTTCATCGGATAATCCCCAGGAAGCTAAAAAACTAGCCAGTGTATTATATGATAATTACATTAAGTTCTTAGATATAATGATAACTGAGGGGGCTACCAAGTATTTCTTGAATTATTATTCTGTGCAATTACAATCTTTACAGGTTGAATATGAGACTAATCAAGTTCTTCTAGAGAGAAATTATGTCTTGCTTGAGGAAACACCTAAGACCATTAATCAGAAGGAAGTTATGGATCAATTAGATTCATCTGATAACCACAGTGAATATATAATAATGGGGAATATTATTAATCCCAATTATACTGAGCTTGAACTAGATATTATTGAAACTAAGCAGACTATTAATAGCTTACAAAATTCAATAGATTTGTATAATGAATATATAAATGAGCTTAATAGTAAAATGTCTGCCGTAAGGGAATTTTATGAAACTGGCAATTATGATGAATTTCAAGGTGAAGTTATTAATATAATTAAAAGTAACATATATCTTCCTTCTGATCCCATAACACCTAGTCGTAAGTCTAGTCCAAGTATTTCAAGGAACGTAATTATTGGTGGTTTACTTGGAGGAGTTATTGCAGTTCTTATTGCCTTAATTAAAGAATATTGGTTTAAGAAGGAGGTTAAATAAGGGGGACATAATATTTGAGTAGTAATGTATCCAAAATACCTCTAGTTAAATCAGCTATGTTATCTATGCAGCGTCTTTCCTGGGAACAAGGTGTAGCCGCTTTGGCCTTATATGAGCTTGAGGGACTAAGTGATGATTTGGTTCGACTTTGTGAGGCTACACTGGCTAGGCTGGCAGCAGATGACGGGCTTGCTGAACCTCTTGCTATGGGTGAGCATTTAATTGCTCTTCATAAGAAGCTGGGTAAGGCTGAATATAAGGAAGTAATAGATAAGCTTTACTATTATTTGAAATATGAGGCAGCAAGAGGAGATGATGGTTTACTTTTTCACTTTGACAGGTCCTGGGCGGGGCATAGGCTCTGGGTAGATGCTTACTATATTACCCCAGCATTTTTTTGTAAATACGGTGATGTAGAAGAAGCTATGATACAGATTAAGGGGCTAAAAAAGCATTTATTTAATCAACCTATAGGTTTACTTAATCATAAATGGGATGATAAGAAAAAGGAATTTGAAAGAAATGATTTCTGGGGTCTGGTTAATGGATGGGCTCTTGTGGGTATAACAAGGGTTATTTCTATACTTGATGAGGAACATAAAGATAGTGATAGTTATGATAAAGACAGAAGATACCTTATAAGTTATCTTTTAGATATTCTACATGGTTGCTTGACATTTCAAAGAGATGATGGTCTCTTTTATGATATTCTTGATAATCCTCAGAGTTTTATTGAGACAAATATGTCCCAGATGCTGGCTTATACCATATACAAAGGCGTTAAGGCGGCTTATCTTAATAAAGAGTATTTGATATTTGCTGATAATGCTAGGGAGGCTGTACATAATAAGGTTGATAAGTATGGTTTTGTCCGTGATGTATGTGGTATGCCTAGTTTTAGTTCCCCTGGTATTGCAGTAGAAGGGCAAGCTTTCTTCTTACTTATGGAAGCTTCTAAGAGGGATTTGTATAAACAGAGTATGAATGATACTTAGTGGTTATAAGATGGGTTAATATATGAGATTGAAAATATTAATATATATGTATTAATATTATTCTTGCTCTTCCTGCGTTATTGTGGTAGTATGGTAAAGTGTTAGCATAATAAATACAAGCTAGTAGCTACGGAGGAACAAGTATGAAGAAGAAAATAATTAGTATATTAATGTTAGTTATAATGGTTTTTAGCCTTGGTGCATGTGGTAATGTGGAAGATAAAAAAGATGTGGCTAATCAATCAGAAGATATAAATAATGACCTTGATGTTGAGGTAGAAGATAATTCATGGGAGTATGTTAAGAATAATGGTAAGTTAATTCTTGGTCTTGATGATTCTTTCCCACCTATGGGATTTCGTGATGATAGAGATAATATTGTAGGATTTGATATAGATCTAGCAAAGGCAGTATGTGAGAAGCTTGGTGTAGAGTTAGTTCTTCAGCCAATCGAATGGTCTGCCAAGGAACAAGAATTGGCAACAAAGAATATTGATTGTATATGGAATGGTTTTTCAGTTACTGAAGAGCGTCTTGCCAATCTTACTATGTCTATTCCTTATATGGAGAACACCATAGCCATGGTAGTAGTTAGTGGTAGTGATATTAAGACCAAAGAAGATATGGCAGGTAAACGTCTTGCTGTACAGGGTGGTTCTTCTGCTGAAGAAACATTAAATTCACCAGAGAATACAGAATTTCGTGAGTCCCTTGGAGAGGTTAACGGCAGTTTTAAGGATTATGTAACAGCTCTTATGGATCTTGAAACTGGTAATTCTGATGCAGTACTTATGGATTCCGTTGTAGCAAATTATATGATAAATGAAGCAGGAAAAGATTTTGTTGTTCTAGATGATAGTCTTATTGCAGAAGAATATGCAATCGGTTTTCGAAAAGGTGAGGAAAAACTTGCTGAGGCAGTTAATAATGCTTTAAGAGAACTTAAGGCTGATGGTACGGTAGAAGGCATTGCTACTGACTGGTTTGGATCAGATACAACTATCATCAATTAAATTTTGCCCGATATTTGTCCTAATAAGACAGATTTCTTATTTGTTAAAATCAAAAAGGTTTCACTATAGCATATGCTATAGTGAAACCTTTTTGATTTGTGTCTTTTTCCAAGGTGTAAAATCACGATATTTAAAATATATGGGGATACATATAGTATGGAACATAATTTGGGATTTGTCAATTGTTTACTTACAATAAATATAGTAAAATGGTGTTTTTTTATATATGTTTTATAAATATAGCCAAAGAAAACTTGGGATATTAAAAATTTTAAGAAAAAACATTATTTATTGAACTTTTTATTAGTAGAATTTAGATTGAAACATACGCATTGTTGTGGTAACATGGTAAAGTACTAACTTACAAAAGAATGTTATTACATAACAGGATATATTTTTTTGTGTTGATATTTAAAACATATTACTGTAGGAGAAAGGCTTGATTTACCATGGGATATAAAGTAGATAATGTACCAATAGATTCCTTATTATTAAATATGTTTGAAGCAAGTGGTATGGTATTTAAAATATTTTTTCTTACTATTATAATGTCCATACCTCTAGGTTTTATAGTTGCATTTGCCAGAAGAAGTAGGTTTAAGATAATTAACATTCCAACTAGGATCTATCAGTTGGTTTTTCGTGGTACGCCTCTAATGCTTCAGCTTTATTTCTTCATGTATGGACCTCATTATTTGTTTAATTTTTCATTTGGAAGATTTAATGCTTGTATTATAGCTTTCGTAGTAAATTATGCCGCTTATTTTGGTGAAATATTTAGAGGTGGGATTGCAGCTATTCCAAAGGGACAATATGAAGCAGCTAAGGTACTGGGGTATAACAAGTTTCAGACATTTATGAGAATTGTTTTGCCTCAGGTTATAAAGCATGTAATTCCTGCCACAGGTAATGAGTTCATGACTTTGGTTAAGGATACCTCTCTAGCACAGGTTATATCGGTAGCTGAGATTTTTAATGTAGCCACTAATGCTACCTCAAGGTATTTTTCAACTGTGCCACTTATTGTAGCAGGTATATTCTACCTGGTGATGAATACTGTAGTTGAGTTATCTTTTAAGATGGCTGAAAAGAAGCTTAATTATTATAACTCTTAAGATACTGGAGGTGGAATGCTATGCTATTAAAAGCTGATAATATAAAAAAGAAATTTGATAAGGATAATGTTCTAAATGGTATCTCATTAGAGGTAAGAGAAGGGGAAGTAGTTGCAATTATTGGTCCATCGGGCTCTGGAAAGTCAACACTACTTCGCTGTTTAACACAGTTGGAACGGATAGATAGTGGTAGGATTGAGATAGGTGGTAAGCTTATGGTTGATACAGTGAAAGTAAAACCTAAAGCTTCTGGAGTGATACAGGAGGAAGATCTAATAAGGTCTGTATATTCGGACTCAAAAACTCTTCATGATATTACCCTTGATGTGGGCTTGGTCTTTCAGAATTTTAATTTGTTCCCCCACTATTCTGTACTTAAAAATATTATGGATGCTCAGATAAAAGTGTTAAAAAGGAATAAGGTGGAGGCAGAATGTATTGCTATGGAGCTGCTTGAAAAGATGAATTTAGATGACAGAGGGGATGCATACCCCTGTGAACTTTCAGGAGGACAGCAACAAAGAATTGCTATAGCAAGGGCTCTAGCCTTAAATCCCAGAATTCTTTTCTTTGATGAACCTACATCAGCACTGGATCCAGAGTTGACTGGAGAGATACTTAAGGTTATTAGAGGACTTGCTAAGGAAAAGATGACAATGGTTATCGTAACCCATGAGATGACTTTTGCCAAAGAAGTGGCTGATAGAGTTATATTTATGGATGGTGGACTTATTATTGAAGAAGGTACACCTGAGGAGGTTTTTGGTAAGGCTGTTAATCAGAGAACAAAAGAGTTCTTACAACGATACTCAGAGGGATATTCCGAAGGTTAAAAATAATCCTTGCAAATATTACCTTTCTTTGATATACTATTTTATATGCGAAATGATAAGACTAAATTAGAAGAGTGGACGGGAGTCCACTCTTATGTTTTGTATGGATTTTCATTAATTGGAAACATAGTTGTGAATTGATAAAGAAAGCAGGGATGAGATGGCAAAGCACGAAGTGTATGTAAAAAAAACTGAAAAGTTGATGGAGCCTATCTTGGCAGAGAATCATTTTGAACTTTATGATGTGGAATATGTAAAGGAAGGCGGTAATTGGTATCTTCGAGTATTTATTGATAAAGAAGGTGGCATTAACGTCGATGATTGTGAGTTGGTAAGCAGAGCACTGAGCGATGCACTAGACAGAGATGATTTTATTCCAGATTCATATATTTTAGAAGTCAGTTCACCGGGACTTGGAAGACAGTTAAAGAAAGATAAACATTTTGCTAAGAGTATTGGTGAGGAAGTGGAAATTAAGCTTTACAAACCAATTGATAAGCAAAAAGAGTGGGTTGGAATACTTATGAGCTATGATGAGGATAATCTAAGCATACAACTGGAGAATGAGACTGATATGGTTATACCCCGAAAAGATATAGCAATAGTACGTTTAACAATAGATTTTTAGTAAATTCAGTGATTTATGTTTAAAGAAGGGAGAATTAGGATGAATGCGAATAGGGAACTTATTGATGCATTGAACCAGATTGAGAAAGAAAAAGACATTAGTAAGGAAATTTTATTAGAAGCTCTTGAGAGCTCATTGGTTGCTGCATGCAAGAATCATTTTGGCAAGGCAGATAATATTAAGGTGATTATTGACAGGGAAACCGGAGAGGTTAATGTCTATGCCATGAAAGAAGTTGTGGAGGAAGTAACTGACCCTATTACGCAGATTAACTTAGAGCAAGCCAAAGTGATTGAAATGGGTTCTGATCTTGGTGACATTGTAAGTGTACAGGTAACTCCCAAGAATTTTGGACGAATTGCTGCTCAAAAAGCAAAACAGGTTGTAGTTCAAAAAATTCGTGAAGAAGAACGTAAGGTACTTTATCATCAATATTGTAGTAAAGAAAGAGATATAGTAACAGGTATTGTACAAAGATATGTAGGAAATAATGTTAGTATAAATCTTGGCAAAGTTGATGCTATGCTTAACGAAAATGAGCAGGTAAGAGGAGAGATCTTCAAACCTACAGACCGTATTAAGTTATATGTTCTTGAAGTTAAGGATACACCAAAAGGACCACGTATATTAGTTTCAAGAACCCATCCTGAGCTTGTAAAACGCTTGTTTGAGGCTGAGGTAACAGAGATACAGGATGGTACTGTGGAGATTATGAGTATCGCAAGAGAAGCAGGATCCAGGACAAAAATGGCAGTACACAGTAATAATCCCAATGTGGATGCTGTAGGTGCTTGTGTAGGACTTAATGGTGCAAGAGTTAATGCAATCGTATATGAGTTAAGAGATGAGAAGATTGATATTATTAATTGGAGTGAAGATTCAGCACAATTAATTGAAAATGCATTAAGCCCTGCCAAAGTAATAGATGTGTATGTAGATGAGGAAGAAAAAAGTGCAAGAGTTATAGTTCCTGATTACCAATTGTCCTTAGCCATCGGCAAGGAAGGACAGAATGCTAGACTTGCGGCTAAACTTACAGGATATAAGATAGATATAAAAAGCGAGTCTCAAAGTATGGGATATTAAGGATGTGATCATATATGGCAAAAAAAATACCTTTACGCATATGTACAGGATGTGGTGAATCAAAGCCAAAGAAAGAACTAATTCGTGTACTTCGTACCCCTGAAGAAGAGGTTTGCATTGATGCAAGTGGTAAGAAGAATGGTAGGGGAGCTTATATTTGCTTATCTGCTGATTGTTTGCAAAAAGCAATTAATTCTAGGGGCTTAGAACGTTCTTTGAAGATGCCAATACCTAACGAATTAATAGATACGCTTAAAAAGGAGTTGGTTTCACTTGAGTCAGATATTAAAAAAGGTGTTTAGCCTACTGGGCATTGCAACAAAATCAAATAATTTAGTAAGCGGTGAATTTTTAACCGAAAAGGCGGTGAAAGAGCATAAAGCAACCTTAGTCATAGTAGCTGAAGATGCATCAAATAATACGAAGAAAATGTTTACAAATATGTGTGAATTTTATAAAGTCCCAATTTACTTTTGCGGAACCAAGAATGAGCTTGGCCATGCAATGGGCAAAGAGTTTCGTGCTTCTTTAGCATTACTTGATAAAGGTTTGGCGGACGCGATAGAAAAGCAACTTAAAATGATGTAGTGAGATTAACGGAGGTAGTAAGTATGGTAGAAAAAATGAAAGTATTTGAGTTAAAGAATTTAATAAATGATAAAACTCGTGGAAACATCCAGAGTAAGGATATACAGAATTTCCTTGAAAAAAAATTGGGAGTTAAGAAGACTCATAGTAGTAATCTAGACGCCCATGAAATAAAGGCTGTTAAGGAACATTTTGTTTCCTCAGCTAAGAAAACATCCGAAGCTCCTGCATCTAAGAAGGTTGGCGCAATAAGTAATAAGGAAGATAGGGGAAGAACTTCTTCAGATAAAAATAAGACACAAGAAGGAGCTGCAACTTCTAAGGTTAATATGTCTAATCAAGGAGGAACTTCCAGCGGTAGCAGTTCTCAAGGAAGAAGTCAGTACAATCAAGGAAGACCAGGTGGTCAAACAAGACCAGCAGGTCAAGGCCAGGCTCCTAGAGGTCAAGCTGATAGACAACAAGGAAGAAGCCAATATAATCAAGGAAGACCAGGTGATCAAGGAAGACCAGCAGGTCAAGGTCAGGCTCCTAGAAGCCAAGGGGACAGACAACAAGGAGGCTCCCAGTATAACCAAGGTAGAACAGGAGGTAGCTCCCAGTATAACCAAGGTAGAACAAGAGGAGGCTCCCAATATAACCAAGGTAGACAACAAGGAAGCTCACAGTATAGTCAAGGAAGACCTCAAGGTACAGGAGGAAGACCTCCCCAAGGAGGAACACAATACGGACAAGGAAGACAACAAGGTATGAATAGACAGCAAAACCGTCCACAATCCCAGAATTATCAAGGTGGACAAAGAACATATGGTCAAGGTGGTAACCAACCAGGGGCTAATCGACAAGGTGGAAGTCAACAAGGTGGTAACCAACAAGGTGGAAGATATAATCAAGGGCAGAGACCATCAACTAATAGAACAGGTGGATATGGTTCAGCTAACAACAGGCCGTCTAATCAAGGGCAGCGTGGTGGATATAATAATTATGGAACCTATAATAAAGATGAGGGTGGTAATAGACCAGCATACAATAACAGAACTCAAGGAAATAGAGGTGGTTCCGGAGCAGGAAGAAGTAATGACAGGAAGAACTTCGACCAACAGATATTAGATCAGAAATTAGCTGAAAAAAATGACTTTAGTAATAAAAGAAACAGAGATAGAGTTAATAAAGATAAGTCATATAGAGATAAAGGTCATGGAAGACGTGAGACTGAAGCTGATATTAGTAAAATCACTCCAAAGAAGGGTCAATTCATTAAACCAGAGCCAGTTGTAGAGAAGGAAGTGATAAAAGTTATCACACTTCCAGAAGTTCTTACAATTAAGGAACTGGCTGACAAGATGAAGATTCCTGGAGCAGCACTTGTTAAAAAGTTATTCCTTGCAGGTCAAGTTGTAACAATCAATCAAGAAATAACCTATGATGAGGCTGAAGAAATTGCACTGGAATATGATATAATATCTGAGAAGGAAGTTGTTATAAATGAGGTAGAGGAGCTTCTTAAGGAAGAAGAAGAGGATCCAGCTACTTTAGTTAAAAGACCTCCAGTTGTATGTGTAATGGGTCACGTTGACCATGGTAAGACATCTCTTCTTGATGCTATCAGGAAAGCCAATGTTACTTCTAGAGAAGCTGGTGGTATAACTCAGCATATAGGTGCATACATGGTGGAGATTAATGGTGAAAAGATTACATTATTAGATACTCCTGGTCATGAAGCCTTTACATCTATGCGTATGAGAGGTGCACAATCAACAGATATTGCAATATTAGTAGTTGCTGCTGATGACGGTGTTATGCCTCAGACAGTGGAAGCAATCAGCCATGCTAAAGCAGCTGGAGTACAGATTATTGTTGCAATTAATAAGATAGATAAACCTAGTGCCAATGTTGAAAGAGTAAAACAGGAGCTTACAGAGTATGAATTAATTGCTGAGGATTGGGGCGGAGATACTATATTTGTTCCTGTGTCAGCTCATACAAATGAAGGAATTGAACAACTGCTTGAAATGATTATTTTAACAGCTGAGATGGAAGAGTTAAAAGCAAATCCTAACCGCATGGCAAGAGGACTTGTTATTGAGGCAGAGCTTGATAAGGGAAGAGGCTCAGTGGCTACAATTTTAGTACAGAAAGGTACCTTACATGTGGGAGATAATATTGCAGTAGGATCATCCTATGGTAAAGTACGTGCAATGATAAATGACAAGGGTGAAAGAGTTGAAGAAGCAACTCCTTCTACACCTGTAGAAATATTAGGATTAAACTCTGTACCTGATGTTGGCGAGGTCTTTATGGCAACAGAAAATGAAAAAGAAGCTAGAAATATTGCAGAAGCTTACGTGAATCAGGGTAAAGAAAAACTCATTGCAGATACTAAATCTAAACTATCTTTAGATGGCTTATTCTCACAGATTCAAGCCGGTAATATTAAAGAATTGAACTTAATTATTAAAGCTGATGTTCAAGGCTCTGTTGAGGCTATGAAACAAAGCTTGCTAAAATTAAGTAATGATGAGGTAGCTGTTAGAGTAATCCATGGTGGTGTTGGTGCCATAAATGAATCTGACGTAATACTGGCAAGTACCTCCAATGGTATTATTATTGGATTTAATGTAAAAGCTGATACAAGAGCCAAAGAAATTGCAGAACATGAAAATGTAGATATAAAATTCTACCGTGTCATATATGATGCTATAAATGACGTTGAAGCTGCTATGAAAGGTATGCTTGATCCTATATTCGAAGAAAAGGTTATTGGTCATGCAGAGATTCGCCAGACCTTTAAAGCATCTGGTGTAGGTACTATAGCTGGTTCCTATGTCTTAGATGGTAAGATTACAAGAGGATGTCAAGCACGTATTTATAGAGGTAATGAGCTAGTATACGAGGGTATTCTAGCATCACTTAAGAGATTCCAGGATGATGTAAAGGAAGTGGCTGCAGGTTACGAATGTGGTCTGGTGTTTGATAAGTTTAATGACGTTAAAGTTGAAGACAGGGTTGAATTATATGTTATGGCAGAGGTACCAAGATAGTTCTAGCGGTATTTAGGTTAGCATTAAGGAGGTTTTTGTATGAGAAAAAACAGCATAAAGAACACTAGGATTAATTTTGAAGTTAAAAAAGAATTAAGTGTGATTATAAGTAGGGAGCTTAAGGATCCAAGGATAAACCCAATGACTACTATACTTGAAGTAGAGGTTGCTCCAGACTTAAAGACAGCTAAGGTTTACGTTAGTGTTATGGGTGACGAAGAATCTAGAAAATCAACACATCAGGGCTTAAAAAGTGCAGCACCCTTTATGCGTAGCCAATTGGCAAAGAATTTAAATCTACGAAACACCCCCGAATTAACTTTTGTCATAGATGATTCCATTGAATATGGTGTTAATATGTCAAAGCTTATAGATGAGGTCAATGCAAAATCTTCAAATAATAGCTTTGAAGAAGATGATGAAGGTGATGATTCTACTGATTTTTAATAGACAGGAGATATCATTACTTCCTAAAAGTGTATTGAAAGGATATTAATTATGAGTGTTTTTACTGTAGATATAATTGAAAATTTAAAAGGTGCAAAAAAGATAGCAATTGCCGGCCACATAAGACCGGACGGCGATTGCATCGGCTCTTGTACCGCCTTATATCAATATTTGATGCAATTTAGCAAAGTACTTGATAATCCCCAGATTGATATATATCTGGAGACATTTGGACAGGAATTTAATATCCTTACAGGGACAAAAATCATAAGACATAACTATGATAATGATGAAAAATACGATGTATTTATTTCCTTAGATTGTAGTAGTCTTGATAGAATAGGTAATGCCATACCTTATTTTGAAACAGCTAAAAAGACCATATGTATAGATCATCATATTACCAATGATAATTATGCCGATGTTAATCATGTAGAGCCTAATGCTTCATCTACCTGCGAAGTTCTTTTTAATATGATGGATGAAGATAAAATCACAAAAGAGATTGCTGAGTGTCTCTATGTAGGTATTGTTCATGATACTGGGATCTTTAAGCATAGTAGTACATCGGACAAGACCATGGAGATTGCTGCAAAGTTAATAAGAAAAGGTATTAATTTTACTAAGCTAATAGAAGAGACATTTATACAAAAGACTTATAATCAATTACAGATATTAGGCCGTTGCTTAATGGAAAGTTTTAGGGTTCTTGATGGCAAAGTTATTATATCCCATGTTGATAGAAGGATTCTGGATTTTTATCAAGCCTCCCATGGGGATTTAGATGGAATAATTGATCATTTGCGTACTGCAAAGGGTACTGAAGTGGCAGTATTTATATACGAAACCGGTACTAATGAGCATAAGATAAGCCTTAGGTCTAATAATTTGATTGATGTTAGTAAAATAGCCCGTTATTTTGGAGGAGGGGGACATGTGAAGGCTGCAGGTTGCACAATGGTTGGTACTGTACACGATGTTATTAACAACCTGACTCCCCATATTAAGGCACAATTAATGGGTAAGGAGTAAGAAGAATTGATAAGCGGGATTATAAATATTTATAAAGAAAAAGGCTATACCTCTCATGATGTTGTTGCTAAAATGAGAGGTATCTTAAAGATAAAAAGAATTGGACATACAGGTACATTAGACCCTGATGCTGAAGGAGTCTTGCCTATATGCATTGGTAAAGCTACTAAAGTAGTTGAATTAATTGTTAATAAGAATAAAACATATGAAGCAATCCTTCAACTTGGTGTTGTTACTGATACACAGGATATGACAGGGCAGATTATTAAGACTTCTCCTGTAGATGTTAGCTTGGATCAGATAAGTAAGGTTGTAGATAAGTTTATAGTAGGATATGATCAAATACCCCCCATGTATTCTGCTCTAAAGGTAAATGGTAAGAAGTTATATGAATATGCAAGGCAAGGAAAAGAGATTGAACGTAAATCTCGTAGAGTAGATATAAGTGATATAAAGATTCTTGATTATAAACCAGAAGAAAATCAGCTGAAGATAAGGGTTGATTGTGGTAAAGGTACTTATATTCGCACACTTATTCATGATATTGGTGAAGAATTAGGATGCGGTGGGGCTATGAAGAGCTTAATTAGAACTAAGGTAGGAGAATTTAACCTATCGGATTCATTAACCCTAAAAGAAGTGGAAGAACACCTTGATAAGGATAATTTACTTAAGTACATGGTATCAGTAGATGATATGTTTTCTTCCTATCCTAAGATTAAGGTTGATAGGAATTATCATAGATTAATTCATAATGGGAATCCTTTTTTACAAAAACATATTGTTGGTCCAGAGTCTAACATTGACTTGACATCATTGCAGACAGAAGAGGGCGATTTGTATTTTAGAGTATATGATGCTGATAATACATTTGTTGGTCTATATAGCTATGATTGGGGAAACGAAATTTTTACTGTTAAAAAGATGTTTATATAAAATGAAGATGACATGAACTGACTGACACCACTTAAGAAAGGCATGGTTGTTTATATGAAGTATATTGCCGGAAATGAAGATTTTAAGTTAAAAAACAGTGTAGTAACCCTAGGTAAATTCGATGGACTTCATCAGGGTCATCAAATGCTTATAGATAAGGTAATGTCCTTTAAAGACCAAGGTTATACAAGTGTTGTATTTACCTTTCTTTATCACCCGTATAATATTTTATTAGATAGTGAGTTTAAATTAATATATACAGAGGAGGAAAAGGTAAAAAAGTTATCTAGAACCAATCTTGATATATTGATATCCTATCCTTTTACTGGTGAAACTATGGCTTTAGAGCCAGAAGATTTTATAAAAAATATTCTAATTGAAAAATTAGATGCCAAGGTAATAGTTGTAGGTAATGACTTTAGGTTTGGCCATAAGCGAAGAGGTGATGTGGAGCTACTTAAGTCAATGGAGTCCGTCTATGGATATAAGGTGATTTCATTTGAGAAGAAATGTTGGCATGATAAGGTCATAAGTAGTTCGGCGATTCGTGAAGAATTAAGTAAGGGTAATATGGAGTCTGTTAATTATATGCTTGGCTCACCCTATAGTATATATGGTAAGGTGCTTCATGGAAGGAAGATTGGTAGAACACTTGGGATGCCCACAACTAACTTGATTCCCTCCTCAAATAAATTGCTTCCTCCTTGCGGTGTATATGTCACAAGGACTATTGTCAACAATGTATCCTATCCTGGTATGACTAATATTGGATACAAGCCAACTGTAGGTAAGGAAGAGGAAAAAGGTGTTGAGACCTATATGTTTGATTTTGATGGAGATTTGTATGGCAAGGAGATTGAAGTTGAAATTCTTGCATATGAAAGACCTGAAATCAAATTTGATAGTTTAGAGGAGCTTAAGGTAACTATGGAAAAGGACTTGATGTTTGGAAGGAAGTATTTCGGTATTTAGTTTTCATTGACTGAATTCTCAAATTATGGTAGTA
>JAAYNY010000123.1 GCA_012520635.1 Clostridiales bacterium
TATTGGAATTGGGGGAGGATCCCCTATGGATGCTGCCAAAGCCATAGCTGTATTTATAAAAAATCCAGACATCAATATGGATAATATATTTACCAGTGGAAAACTAGATAGTATTCCAGTGGTGGCAGTAGCTACAACTTCAGGAACAGGGTCAGAAGTTACCCAGTACAGTATAGTAACTTCCAATAAGGAAAAAACAAAGAAAAACTTAGGACAAAGTATATTTCCTAAAGTTGCCTTTTTAGATAGTAAATATACCTATAATCTTCCTTACGATATCACCGTAAATACTGCCATAGATGCTTTTACTCATTTAGTTGAAGGATATTTAAACACCAATAGCACCCCTATGTCAGATATATATGGAGAAAAAGGCTTTGAATTATTTAAATACTGCTTTGAAAAATTAGTAAACAAAGAATTGGATTTAGAGTTTAGGAAGAAGATTATGATGGCATCAACTATGGCAGGTATTCAGATTTCACAGACTGGTACTTCCCTGCCTCATGGAATGGGATACCCTTTAACCTATTTTAAAGACCTTCCTCATGGACTTGCCAATGGTGTTCTAACTATAGAGTATTTAAAAAGCTTTAAGGATAAAAGTAAGATAGAAAAAATGCTAAAATACTTAGGTCTTAGTGAATTAGATCAGTTAGAGGTAATATTTAATAGTTTGATTGATATTAAGCTAGATATAACATTAGAGGAAATTATAGAATATGCAACTAAGTTTGCCAGCAACAAAGATAAATTAAAAAATCATACAGAAGAAATAAGCCTTGAAGAAATCATAAGTATTTATAGTAATAGTATAGGAGCCAAGTAGGTTAAGACTTGGCTCCTATACTATTATTTTGCACTTTAATCTCTTATCGACATATTATAACTGTAAGAAATGGAATTCTAATAAACGGGATATTGGAGGATTTGAAGAATGGAGTTTACAGTAAAAGAGATTATTGATCTGATGCGAAAAAGAATAATCTGGATTGTTATTAGCCTATTTGCTGGATTATTCATAGCCTTTTTATATACTAAAATTATAATAAATCCTTCCTATACAGCTTCTGTACAACTATATGTAATACCTAATGATTCGGAAGCTAGTGTTAATTTGAATGAACTAAATTATGCACAGAAGGTTGTTGCAACTTATATTAATTTTCTAAATACAAATGTTTTCTATGAGAAAATTCAAAATGATACAATGCTAGATTATTCACCAAATCAAATCCGGAATATGACATCAATAAAAAGTGTTAATAATACAGAGATATTTAAAATTAGTGTTACATCCCTTAGTGCAAAAGATTCTTATTCATTAGCAGAAAGTATGGAGAGAATGGCTCCCCAATTAATTAGAAGTATTAAACCGTCTGCCAGAATAAGTGTTGTTGATCCGGTTAAATTTCCAAATAAACCTTCTGGACCAAATGTACTAAAGAACACTTTTGTGGGAGGAATCTTTAGCCTTTTAGCTGCTGTTATAGTTATATTTTTAGTTGAGATTTTTGATATAAACATTAAAAACAAGGAGGATTTGATAGCTAGTTATCAATTACCAGTACTTGCAGAAATACCCAATTTTAATCTAACAAAGGAAAGTAAAATATATAACAAAATCCCCATCTTATCAAAGCTGATAAAAAAGAAAGAAGAAAAATCAAAAGAAGGTTTTAATGAAAGTGTAAGGTTCATCTTTAGTGAATCCTTCAAATCCCTAAGGACAAATTTACGATTTACCTTAATGAAAGAGGGATGTAAAAAAATCATAATCAGCAGTCCCTTACCCAGTGATGGAAAAAGCACTACAAGTATAAATCTTGGTATCACCATATCTCAGACCGGTTCTAGAGTCCTAATAATAGATTGTGATTTAAGAAAAGGTAAGGTTCACAATAATTTCAGTATTATGTATAAGCCAGGACTAAGTGATGTCCTATCAGGAATGACAGAGTTAGAAGATGTGATAAAAAACACTTCTTATGAAAACCTTGATATTATCCCACTTGGTTCTCTTTCTCCTAATCCATCTGAGCTTCTATCAAGTAGTCAGATGGAGGAACTATTGCTTACCCTTGAAGAAAAATATGATTATATAATATTTGACACACCACCAGTAAATGTTTTATCAGATTCTCTTAGTTTGGTAAAGTATTCTGATGGTTTACTTATGGTTGTCAGGGAAGGAGTAACATCACATCCAAACTTAACATATGCACTAGATAAAATCAGATTAACTAATGGAAACATTCTTGGATTTGTTCTTAATGATGTGTCGGTAGATCAGGTTAAGAAATTAAATTATTATTATTCTCGTTATGGTGATAAAGATGATTGATATTCATACTCATATTTTACCTAATATTGATGATGGTGCAAAAGATGTGGCTGAAGCTCTAAAGATGACTGAGTACTTGGAAGAACAAGGGGTTGAAACGGCAGTCTGCACTCCACATTTTGACTCTACTAAGATTTCCTTAGAAGAATTTATCGGCAAAAGAGAAAAGGCATTTCTGGCTATAAAAGATTCCAAGATTACTTTAATTTCTGGAAGTGAGACACTATATCATGATTTCCTTTATCAATATTCAGATCTAACCCCTATTTGCATTAATAATAGCAAGTATCTATTACTGGAACTGCCATACAAAGAAGTTATTAGTGAGTATGAATTTCAATCTATTACTAAGTTTATGAATCTATTTAATATCATACCAGTTATTGCTCATATTGAAAGGTATGATTGTCTTTGGAAAAACAAGAAAAACATCAGGAGATTAATGAATTTAGGCTGTCTTATACAAGTAAATGCTAACACAATTATAGATACAAAGAAAAGAAAAAGAGCAGTGAAATATATAAAAAAAGGATTGATTGATCTAATAGGAAGTGACTGTCACAACATGACCAAAAGGCCTCCAAATCTTAAGGATGCCTTTGTTATTATAGAAGAAGAATTAGGGACTTCTTATTGTGACCTATTAAATGAAAATGCAGATTCAATTGTTAATGGGATAATTTTAAGAGCTACAACAGTAAGGTTTATTTAATATTAAGGGGAAGTGATTCAAAGTGAATTTAAATAGATTTAAATCTATAATTCTATTTACAATAGATATATTTATTGTAATTCTTACTTGCTATACAATATATTATTGGATACCTAATGGTAGCCAATATCAACAAGGTCAACTTGAATTCAATGTTTTTTTAGGCCATACATTGCTTATAGTCCTTAGTATTGTAGTCTGTCAAGTGATTTTAAAAAGCTATAAAAACATATGGAAATATGCTGAGTATAATGACTATTTAAAATTAATGTTTGGTATTATATTGGGTTTCTCTCTTTACAGTCTGATAAATTACTTATTACTTACAAATAAAACAAGTCCCATATTCTCCATATCTTCTTGTGCTGTTTCTATCTTACTTATATTACTGTTACGATTTTTGTATAGAAAATACCGCATATATCTTTTTAATAAGTCAGGGAGAAAATTACCCCTAGCAATAATTGGTGCAGGTAGCGCAGGAGTACTTTTGCTAAATGAAATTCTTTATAATACAAAGACTAATTATTCTGTTACCTGTTTTATCGATGACGACATAGATAAGATAGGAAAAAAGATACGAAATGTAATAGTAAATGGTCCCATTGAGAATTTTAATAAGATCATAAAAGAAAATCCTGTAAGCGAGGTAATCATAGCAATACCTTCGCTTTTAGAGCAAAGAAAAAAAGAGATTTTGGAGATAGTTACTAAGTCAAATGTTAAAGTTAAAATCCTTCCAGACTTAGTATCTATCCTTCAAAAAGGTCCCAATTTATTATCATCTGCCCAGGAGTTTAAAGTAGATGAACTCATAGGTAGAAAGTCTGTTTCTTTTGATGAAACTAAGATTAATTCATATTTGAAGGATAAGATTATTATGGTTACTGGGGGAGGGGGTTCTATTGGCTCAGAACTTAGTCGCCAAATTGCCAGGTCTAATCCAAAAAAATTAATTATAGTAGATAACTATGAGAATAATGCCTTTGAAATACAACAAGAACTAATTTCCTTGTATAAGGATTCCTTAAACTTATCCGTAGAAATAGCTTCTGTTCAGGATAAAGAAAAGATAGAGAGATTATTTGAAATCTATAGACCTGAAATTATTTTTCATGCGGCAGCCCACAAACATGTTCCATTTATGGAAGATTGTACTGATGAAGCAATAAAAAATAATATCTTTGGTACCTATAATACAGTTCATGCAGCCCACCAATATAAGGCTAAGAAATTCGTCCTTATATCCACCGACAAAGCTGTTAATCCAACTAGTATGATGGGGGCAAGTAAAAGAGTATGTGAGATGATAGTTCAGAGTATGAAGGGAATAAGTGATACAGAGTATGTTACTGTACGTTTTGGTAATGTATTAGGTTCTAATGGCTCTGTAATTCCCCTTTTTAAGAAACAGATTGAGCAAGGGGGTCCTGTTACAATTACAGACAAGAGAGCTTATAGATACTTTATGACTATCTCTGAGGCCTCACAATTAGTTTTAAGAGCTTGCTCTATGAATTCTCAATCAGAAACCTATGTGCTAGATATGGGTCAGCCAGTGAACATACTAACATTAGCTGAGAACTTAATACGTTTAATGGGATTTGTTCCATATAATCAAATTCCAATAAAGGAAATTGGAATTAGGCCAGGAGAAAAATTATATGAAGAACTATTAATGCATAATGATGATTTGGCTGAAACAGAGAATGCTAAGATATTTATTGAAAAACATAACAGCATTTCACAAGAAGAAATTGAAAATAAACTAGAGGATTTAAGAAAAGCACTTAATACTAAAGATATGGATGAAATTAGAGATGCTTTAGTTAAAGCAGTTCCCACATTTATAAAAACAAGTAAAGTCTAGGCTGGCACTAAATAAAATTCCTTTCATATATTAAAACTATGACGATATGAGAGGGGTTTCCTAATAGTATGGAGTATGGACTTGTAAAGAGGTATTTGGATATTTTGTTTTCTATTATAGGATTAATTATTCTGTTACCACTTTTTATTGTGGTTGGAATATCCATTAAGTTAGATTCAAAAGGTCCAATTATCTTTAAACAATTACGTTTGGGATTGCATGGGAAAGAATTTACCATGTATAAATTTCGAACCATGTATTTAGGGGCAGAAAAGGAAGGGGTTTATGAAGTAAAAGGTGATGCTAGAGTAAGTAGAATTGGCAGGATATTAAGAGCAACTAGTATTGATGAATTTCCTCAGTTAGTAAATATTCTAAGAGGGGATATGTCATTTATAGGACCTAGACCTCCCCTTACTTATCACCCCTGGACCTTTTCGGAATATACAGTAGCCCAAAAAAAGCGTTTCATGGTGCATCCAGGTATGACTGGTTTGGCTCAAATACATGGAAGAAAAGGCTTAGAATGGGACAGACGAATAGAATATGATATAGAGTATGTAGATAAGCTATGTTTTCTTCAAGATCTAAAAATCCTGATTTTTACCCTCTTTAAGGTTTTCTTTATGGATAACAATTTGAATCATGGTAAAACAGCAATAAAGAGAAATAAAAATACAGGCCTCAAACTTATGTATATAACAAATGATAAGAAGATAGCCAAAATAGCTGAAAATAGTGGAGTTGACTGGATATTTATTGATCTTGAGGAAATAGGAAAAGAGGAGCGTCAGGGTCATCTTGATACTGTGATATCTCATCATAAGATAGAAGATATTAAGGAGATAAAAGAAAGCATAAGCAAAGCCAAGCTTATGGTAAGAGTTAATCCTATACATGATGGCTCTAAGGAAGAGATAAAAAGAGTGATTGAAAACGGGGCGGATATTATCATGCTTCCTTTTTTTAAAACAAAAAAAGAGGTAGAGCAATTTATTCACTATACTAATGGGAAAATAAAAACATGCCTGCTGGTGGAAACCCCTGAGGCTGTAGAAAATATTGACAAGATACTAAGTGTTCCTGGAATTGACTATATTTACATAGGATTAAATGACCTGCATATTGGTTATAAACGATTATTTATGTTTTCTTTGTTGGCAGATGGTACTGTTGAGAACTTATGTAATAAGTTTAAAGCTAAAGGAATTCCCTATGGTTTTGGTGGTGTTGCAAGGTTAAAACATGGCATGTTGCCAGCAGAATATATAATTCGTGAATTCTATCGTCTTGGATCTAGTATGGTTATTCTATCTAGAAGCTTTTGTAATAGCAGCAGTGTAGAAGATTACCAGACCATAGAAAAGCTATTTGAAGAAGGAGTTCAAGAGATTCGAAGTTTTGAAGAAAAATTAAAAAAGAAAGACTATCTTTATTTTCTTAAAAGTCAAAGGATATTAAAAAGGAAAGTAAGTGAAATAGAAGAAAATATGAGAAAAGGTAGGGAAAGCATATGAAGCTAATGGTGACCGGTGCTTTTTCAT
This sequence comes from Clostridiales bacterium, assembly GCA_012520635.1. Lineage (GTDB taxonomy): Bacteria > Bacillota > Clostridia > Lachnospirales > Lachnospiraceae > Mobilitalea. Next base: position 6,471 of record JAAYNY010000123.1, read on the forward strand.
ATACAAGTGAACAAATAAGAGAATTAGAAGAAATAGTAGGAGAAGTAGTCTATATAAAAGATGAGAGACAAAAAATCACCACAGATGTATCAGATGTAGATATTGTTGTGTGTAATAACATATTTTCTTACAATTCCATAGAAAGATTTAAAAAACTTAAGTTCATACAGCTAACCAGTGCAGGCATTGATAGACTCCCCATAGACTATATAAAAACTTCTAACATTAAATTGGAAAATGCCAAGGGAGTATATGGTGTTCCCATGGCTGAATGGGTTATATTAATGATCCTGCAATTCTATAAGAAAAGTAGGGTTTTTAATAAGAATCAAGCTAATCATCAATGGATAAAGCAAAGAGATCTACTTGAGTTAAGTGGTAAAACAGCTGTTATAGTTGGCTTTGGTCATATAGGTAAGGAAGTGGCTAAAAGATTAAATTCTTTTGATGCTCATATCATAGGAATTGATTTGACTATGATAGAAAGTAACTTAGCCCATGAATTTTACTTATTTGATAATTTGGATAATGTCTTAGGCAGAGCTGATATTCTTATTCTAACCCTACCTATTACAAAGGAAAGCTATCACCTTATAGATAAGGAGAGACTATCAAGACTTAAGAGTAGTTGTATATTAATCAACTTATCAAGGGGGGCTTTGATTGATGAGAAGGCCTTAATTAATACATTAAAGAATAATGAAATTCATGGGGTTGCCCTAGATGTATTTGAAGAAGAACCTTTAGCTTGTGACAGTCCATTATGGGATTTTGAAAATGTAATAATAAGCCCCCATAATTCTTATGTATCTGATAAGGTGCAAAGTCGTCTATATAAGCTTATAACAGATAATATAAGAAATTATATGAAGCAATATAATAGACCTAAACCAAAGGAAGATAAACCCTATCGCTATTGTATAGTAACAACTATGTCTTCTTCTATTGATAACTGGATTAAACCCTTCTTGCCATTATATAAGGCTAATAACTTTGATCTGACAGTCATATGTAATATGACTAAAGATTATAAGAGGGAGCTTAAAAAGAACTACCCTTATGTAAAAGCTATTAACATACCAATGCCCAGGGGAATTGATTTCTTTGCTTCCATAAAATCAGTATATCTTTTGTATAAAGTACTTAAAAAAGGGTCTTATCATCTGGTTCAATACTCCACCCCAAATGCTAGCTTTTATACAGCAATAGCTTCTTATCTTGCTAGGATACCTATACGGTTATATTGTCAGTGGGGAATGGTTCATGTAACAATGAAGGGGCTTAAGAGAATGGTTTTTCAAATAATAGAGCGGATCACATGCTTATTATCAACACAGATACAACCTGATAGTCATGGGAATTTGATCTATTGTAGACAAAGAAGGTTTTATTCAAAAAAGAAAAGCCAGCTTATATGGAATGGTAGTGCCAAAGGTGTTGATTTGGATAAATTTAATATTGCCAAAAAAGAAGTCTATTATATGGAGATACGAAATAAGTATGGTATCTCACCAGAGTGTATTGTCTTAGGTTTTGTAGGACGGTTAGGTAAGGATAAAGGATGTATTGAACTTTTTGAAAGCTTTAAGATATTGGAATCAAGCTACCCCAACTTGAAACTACTTTTTGTTGGTCCCATTGAAAAAGAGGATACAATTAATTCTGATTTATTAAAGTGGTTTTATCAAAATAAGAATATTATTAAGACAAATCGTGTCTCTGATGTTGAAAAATATATGGCTGCTATGGATATCTTTATACTTCCTAGCCATAGAGAAGGCTTTGGTATGTCAGTAGTAGAAGCTGGGGCTATGGAAGTGCCTGTGATTGTTACAGATATACCTGGACCAAAGAGTGCCATGATAAATAATACTACTGGGATTACCATTCCAGTTAATGATGTGAGTGGGTTAGTTGCTGCAACCAGAGAATTAATAGAAGATGAAGAAAAAAGAAAGATATATGGAAAATTAGGCCGTGAATTTGTCAAAAGTAATTTTGACTTTAAGGTATTTTCTAAGAAACTAATAGAAAATAGAATTCATTTAGTGAAAGGAAAATATAAATGATGAGGGTTTTAATCACTGGTAGTGGCAGTTATATAGGAAGAAGCTTAAAAGAATGGCTAGAAAACACAAGTGAGTTTCTAGTTGATGAATTAGACATGGAAAACCTTAATTGGATAGATTATGACTTTAGACCTTATGATACTGTAATACATGTGGCAGCAATAGTACATAAGAAAAAAGCCAAGATCCCATGGTCAACATATTATAAGGTGAATACAATCTTGCCCTATAAGGTGGCAAAAAAAGCAAGAGCCAGTCATGTAGAACAGTTTATCTTTTTTTCCACCATGGCAGTCTATGGTGAGAAGAAAAAGTTGCCACTGGGAAATATAATTGATGGAAGGATCAGCTTAAAGCCTAAAAACTATTATGGGAGGAGTAAATTACAAGCTGAAATTAAACTTAATAGGTTAAATACACAGGATTTTAAAGTATCTATTGTAAGACCCCCTAATATTTATGGGTATGGTTGTCCTGGTAATTATATAAGTAGCTTTTTAAAGTTGGTTAAATTAAGTCCAGTAATTCCAGTTGTCTATACTGATTGTAAACAAGGATTTTTATATATTGATAATCTAAGTAATTATATATATCAAATAATAAAAGACAGAAGTGCAGGTGTTTTTCACCCACAAGATGGAGAGGGGATAAGTACTTTTACCTTGTTATCTGAAATAGCCAGCTTGATTAATAAAAAAGTACATTATTCCATTGCATTAGGTAAGTTAATATCTTGCTTTCATAAGATTCCCATAGTGACTAAGGTCTTTGGAGGAGTCTCTTATAGTAGTAAATTATCAAATAATCCCTATGATAATTATTGCAAAGTAGACCTTAAAAGTGCTTTAAGGCAAACCATATTAAAATGACGGAGTATTGAGTATGAGAATATTGGTAGTATCTTGCAGTCCATGGCGAAATGATAATAATATCGGGAATACCTATACAAATATATTTAAGGGTATTGATAATATTGAACTGGCTCATATATGTTGTGGTGGTGGAAGTCCTGATACTGATTTTGTTAAAAAACATTTGCATATTAGTGAGCAGAATATCCTTAAGAATTTAATAAATTCAAAACATAAGTGCTGCTATAGATTTAAAACTGAAAGGAAAGATGTACAAAAATCCGATGATAGGAAGAAAATTTATGACTTTATACGGATTTATAGATTTCAACTTCTCTTTTTTATAAGAGATTTGATATGGGTTTTTAAAAACTGGATTTGTGATGATTTAAAAAGTTTTGTAGATGATTTTAAACCGGATATTATCTTTGCGCAGTTCTTAGATAGAAGTTATTTGAACCAGATGCTCTTTTTTCTTAAAGATTATACTAAAGTACCATTACTTGTCTATGCATGGGACGATGTATATACATTGAAGCAATTTTCCCTATCCCCTATCTTCTGGATAAACAGGCTTACTCAGAGAAAGAGATTAAGAGAAATATCAGAATTAAGTTCCCTAATGTATGTAATATCCAAGAAACAAGAGATTGAATATAGTAATGTCTTTGCCCTTACTTGCAAGATATTATATAAAGGTTTTGACTTTAGTGATAGACCCACATATGAAGGAAAGACTGATCCTATAAAATTAGTCTATTCTGGAAATATTGGATCTGGACGGTATAAGACCCTGGCTCTTATAGGCTCAGCCTTACATGAAATCAATAAAGATAAAGTTAAAGCTATATTATATATTTATACTTCAACTCCACTTAGTAATAAAATGAAAGGGAAGTTAAATTATCCAGAAAGTATTAAAAGAATGAAATTTGTATCATCAAAGGAACTAGCTAAGATTCAAACAGAGGCTGATATTTTAATACACGTAGAATCCTTTGATTTAAAGGAGCAATTAAAGGTAAGATTATCATTTTCCACAAAACTTGTAGATTATTTTAAAAGTGGTAGATGTATTTTTGCTGTTGGCAGCAGAGGTCTTGCTTCCATAGATTACTTAAGGAAAAACCATGGAGCAGTCATTGCTTATAGTAAAAGTGAGATTAAAGATAAATTAAAGATACTTATTAGCTCACCAGAATTAAGAAAAAAATATGCTAGAAAGTCATGGGAATGCGGACTAAGAAATCACCAGATAAAGACCATTCAAAGCAGTCTACAAAGTGATTTGAATTATATTTTAGATAAGAAGTAATGATTTGAGGTGAGTTAAGTGAAAATCTATTTAGTAAATATCATACTAATTATATTATATAGGGTGATTTTTCAACCACAGGATAGATCTGAGAATAACAATAGAATATTTTGCATTCTGGCATCATTAAACTGGATTTTATTATCAGGTCTTCGACATTTAAGGGTTGGTGCAGATACCCTAAAGTACGGTTATTATTTTGAGCAGGCTAAAAATATTTCATGGCTAAGCTTATGGAAAGAGCCAGTAGACATCTTTATTCATGGTTCCATGGGTAAGGATCCAGGCTATATAGTCTTTCAGAAGCTGGTTAGGTTACTTACCACTAATTACCGAGTCTATTTAATTATTATAGCAGTCATATTTACACTACCATTAGGAATATGGATATATAGAAACTCCAGTAATGCTTTAATGAGTTTTATCATTTATTCCTGTTTGTTTTATTCTTTTTTCTCTATTACAGGAACTAGACAGACTATAGCAACAGCAATGGTAGTATTTGTAGGTTATAGATATATCAAAAAGCAAAACATATGGATCTTTTTATTATTAATACTAATTGGAAGCAGTATTCATTTTTCAGCAATATGTTATTTACCTTTTTATTTTATAGCCAATAGAGAGATTACAAATAAATACTTATTTCTTTGTGGATCTATATTTATGGGGGTTTTCATATTTAAGGGTTATATATATAGGCTGGGTAGTAAATTAATTGGTTATGATCAATATCTCCCTAATCAAGGAGATGAAACCTGGATATTTACAATTTTTCTAATAGCTTTAGCAATTGTTACATTAATGAAAAGAAATGAGATATTAATAAGTAATACTAGAAACAAACATTATATCAATGCTTTATTGATTGCAGTAATACTTGTACCTTTTACCTTTGTTAATCCCGCGTCCATACGTGTTATTCAATATTTTTCACTTTATATCATATTGTTAGTACCAGAGATCATTAATACATTTCAGAAAAAAGAAAGATTCTTTGTGTTTCTTATTGCTTCTTCTACTTTGATTTTACTACTTATTAAGAATAACCCAACTTATATATTTTTCTGGCAGTCATAAATACTAGGAAGGTAGGTGTATTTTTGAAAATAGCTTTTATATCAAATTATTTGAACCACCATCAATTATATCTATGTAATCAGCTTTATAGTATGTGTGATGAGTTCTACTTCATAGCCACTGAGAGAATTTCAGCAGCAAGATTAGAGATGGGATATGAAGATATGGATTCAAAGCATCCTTATGTTATAAAAACCTATGAGGAGGGCTATCTAAAGTATGCGGTCTATTACATTATTAAAACATTTGATGTGGTTATATTTGGAGCATGTTCACCTAAGTATATTGAGCTTAGAATGAGAAAAAATTTGCTTAGTTTTATTTATGCAGAACGGTTTTTAAAGAAAGGATTATGGTATAGATTTATTCCCTCCACTAGAAAAAAGATATTAGATAGAGTAATAAAATATAAAGATAAAAATCTTCATGTTCTATGTGCCAGTGCGTATTCTTCATATGATTTATATCTGTGTGGATATAGGAATACATGTTACAAGTGGGGATACTTTACAGAAGTGCCAGTTCTAGATAAAAGAGAATTAATGAAAAAGAAAGAAGCTTCACCATGTAAGATTCTGTGGGTAGGGCGATTAATAAATGGTAAGCGCACAAAAGATGTGATATTCCTAGCAAAGAAATTAATGAGTAAGAAGCTAGATTTCACCATAAATATTATAGGTAGTGGTGATTATGAAAGGCAATTACACATGCTGGTAAAATTATTAGGATTATCAGATAAGGTTCACTTTCTAGGTAGTATGACCCCTGATAAGGTTAAAGAGTATATGGATGAAGCGAATATTTTTCTCTTTACAAGTAATTTTAAGGAAGGATGGGGGACGGTCATAAATGAAGCAATGAGTAGCGGTTGCTCAGTAGTGGCCAGTCATGCTGTTGGAAGTGCACCCTATCTTATTGAGAATAAAAAGAATGGTCTCATATATCAGTCTGGTAATATAAATGAATTATATAGAAAAGTAAGTAGACTAATAAAGAATCCAAAACTTCAATATAGCTATGGATCTAATGCGTATGACACAATGGTTAATACCTGGAATCCCAAGGAGGCTGCCTCTAGGCTCATAGACTTATCTAAGAACCTTATGCTTGGAAATGCAACACCTTATTCTTGTGGACCATGTAGTATGGCAGAAATAACCAAGGAAGATTGGTATCCCTAACTTGATAGATATGAATAAAAGTGAGGTTTCTATGTGTCAATATAAGATATGTCAATATGATATCAAAGAAGTTCAAAAAAAGTTATATTTGATTCTACTTGAGTTTGACCGAATATGTAGAAAGAATAATATTAAGTATTCATTAGAAGGTGGAACTTTACTTGGAGCCGTAAAGTATAAAGGTTTTGTCCCATGGGATGATGATATAGATATTATCATGGAGAGAAAAGAATATGAGAGATTTTTAAAAGTATGTAAAAGAGAATTAAATAAAGATTTTTACCTACAAAACAACAGAAGCAATAAACATTTTCCTTTAAATTATAGCAAGATACATATGAATGATACATTATATGTTCAAGAAAGTACAAAACACCTTAGGATACATCAGGGTATATTTATTGATATATTTCCTGTAGACCACATCTTTAAGCCAACTTTAAGGCTACAAATCGCTCTTGTAGGAGCCCTTAGTGGAGCTAGGTTGGTGAAGCTAAATAGAATATATAAGAAAAAAGAATCTGTAAGAGTAAACAAGTTCAAACTATTAATATATCATGGTTTGGCACTTCTTCCTATAAGCTGTATTAACCTATTTATTGATATCATTTGTAGGATGTTTAATATTTTTAAGAGTAAATATGTCTATGAGGTTTGTAATCCCAACCGTAATTTTAAAGCTCTTAATAGTAGTATATATCAGGAACTAATTGAGCTTCAGTTTATGGGCGGAAATTTTATGGCTTCTAAGCACTATGAGGATTTTTTAGAATCTAGATTTGGAGATATAGGAAGGTTGCCGCCAGAAGAAGAGAGGCAACCAAGTCATAAAATTATTAAATGTAAATTATAGACCAGGAATTGACTATATATTTTGGGGGGATTTATGAAAATACTTCATATTAATGCAGTTAGTGGAATCCGTAGTACAGGTAGGATATGCTCTGAGATAATAGAGAGCCTTCATAAGAATGGTCATAAAGGGTATATAGCATATTCCGATGGTATTAAGTCCAGGGGCTATAAGATTGGTAACAAATTTGATCATAAATGTCATAGCTTATTATCTAGAATAAGTGGTAAACAGGGTTACTTTTCTCTTATAGAAACCTATGGTTTACTTAAGTATATAGAATATTTAAAGCCAGATATCATACACCTTCATAATCTTCATGGTAACTATATTAATATCAAAATGCTTCTAAAATATATAGGTAAAAAAGATATTCCTACAGTGATAACCCTACATGATTGCTGGTTTTATACAGGGAAGTGTTGTCACTATACTGTTGACAAATGTTACAAATGGAAAAAGGAATGTAAGCAGTGTCCAAGAATTCATAAAGATAACCCTAGCTGGTTCTTTGATAGAAGCAATAAGATGTATCATGATAAGAAAAAACTGCTTGGAGGAATTAAGAATCTAGCAGTAGTAGGTGTGTCCGATTGGATTACAGGGGAAGGCAAACTATCCTTTCTAAAGGATGCTAAAATCATTAGGAGAATCTATAACTGGGCTGATTTTAATATCTTTAAACCGGTTAGTGCTGATGATCTACGGCTTAGTATGAACTTGATGGATAAGTTTGTTATCTTGGGAGTAGCAAGTTTTTGGACAGTGGATAAAGGCTTATACGAATTTATTAAGCTGTCTAAAAGCTTACCAAATAATATGGTTATTATATTACTTGGTAACATAGAAGAGGATATAGAAGCTTATAAGAATATTATACATATACAAGAAACCCATGACATAGTTAGTTTGGTGAAACTATACTCTTTGGCTGATGTGCTTTTAAATCTATCAATGGAAGAGGCGTGTGGAAAAGTAACTATTGAAGCATTAGCATGTGGTACTCCTGTAATTGCATTAGATTCCACTTCTAATCCTGAGCAGATAGGAGATTCTTGTGGCTATGTAGTAAAGGAAAATCATATGGAAGATATATATAGAAGCATAGATCATGTGTATAGGAATACAAAAGATTATTATAGTCAGGGGTGTATTAATTATGCCAGAAAGATCTTCAATAAAGAAGATTGTCTTAATGAATATATGAAACTTTATCATGAAATAATCACTACTTAGCTAGGTATATATTCAAGTATTGGTGGGGGAGGAAATTGAAAGCTAGATATGATAATACTGTGAATCAAATAAAAAAAGGGGCTATTATATCATACCTTGCTATTGGCCTAAGTATGGTGTCGGGACTCTTGTATACTCCCTGGATGGTCAAGCAGATTGGGGTAAATGATTATGGCCTATATACCTTAGCCACATCCTTAATTAGTATCTTTCTTATTGACTTTGGTATAAGTGAAGCTGTATCAAGATTTATAAGTAAATATAATGCAAGAAATGATCAGAAGAAGGTAAATGATTTTCTTGGTTTAATATACAAGTTATATATTTTAATAGACTTAGTAATAATACTAGTTCTAATTATAATGTATTTTTTTATTCCCCTTATTTACTCCCAGTTAACAGCTGGAGAAGTTGAAAAATTCAAGATTGTTTATCTGATCACCTCTACATTTAGTATTATCTCTTTGCCATTTGTTACTCTTAATGGCATTTTAACTTCATATGAGAAATTTGTAACTCTAAAGTTATGTGATTTAATTCATAAGTTAATGGTTTTAAGCTTAATGATTATAGCCTTATTATTAGGTTATAAATTATATGCTTTAGTATTAGTAAATGCTATTTCAGGTTTACTTATTATAGTGATTAAGTTGTTTTATATAAAGCGTTATCTTCCTATAAAAGTTAACTTAAGATATTGGGATAGAAAATTATTAAAAAAAGTTTTTGGTTTTTCAATATGGGCAACAGTATCTACCATAATGAACCGATTTATATTTAATATTACTCCTTCCATACTTGGTGCTGTATCTGGTTCTAGACAGATTGCAATTTTTGGGATTGCTGCAACTCTTGAAGGATATGCTTATATTTTATCTGGGGCAGTAAATGGTATGTTTCTGCCTAAAGTATCCAAGATACTTGCTAATAAAGAAGACGGTGAGGATGTATTGCCACTGATGACAAAAGTAGGCCGAATCCAATACAGTATTATAGGTTTGATATTTATAGGTTTTATTATTGTAGGTAAAGAATTTATATATCTATGGATGGGAAAGGATTTTGAGTGGGCCTATTACTGCGCCCTATTAATGATCTTTCCAGGAGTCTTTCGGGTGCCACAACAAATAGCCAGTGTTACGATAATTGCTATGAATAAGGTTAAAATTCAAGCCTTTGTATATATAGTAGTAGCAGTATTAAATATATTATTTTCAAGTGTATTATCTTTTTACTTTGGAGCATTGGGAGCGGCATTATCCATCTGCCTAGTATACATTATTAGGCTAATTATCATGAATATAATTTATTATAAAGTGCTACATATTAATGTTTTTTCTTTTATTAAAGACTCTTATATCAAGATGGCTCCTCCTATGTTAATAACACTGGCTATTGGTTTGATTATTAATCAATTTACTAGCCATTCTCTATGGGCCTTTCTTATAAAAGGAACATTTATTGTGATTTTATATATCGTATTATTATGGAATATGTCATTAAATAACTATGAGAAAACATTTTTTAAAAGGGTCTGAGAGGAATAGGTATGTATAAAAATAAAACATTACTCATTACAGGAGGCACAGGTTCATTTGGAAATGCCATACTAAAAAAGTTCTTAGATACAGATATAAGAGAAATTCGCATTTTTTCTAGGGATGAAAAGAAACAAGATGATATGCGAAAGATCTACCAAAATGATAAGATAAAATTTTATATTGGAGATGTAAGAGATGTATCATCTATAAAAAACGCTATGCTTAATGTTGACTACATCTTCCATGCTGCAGCGTTAAAACAGGTACCTTCCTGTGAGTTTTTCCCCCTAGAGGCTGTAAAAACCAATGTCTTAGGAACTGATAATGTACTTAACGTGGCCATAGAATGTCAAGTTAAAAAAATCATTTGCTTATCTACCGATAAGGCTGCCTACCCTATAAATGCCATGGGAATATCTAAGGCAATGATGGAAAAGGTCTTTATCGCCAAATCAAAGACTGTAGAAGCAGATAAAACAACTATATGCGGTACCAGGTACGGTAATGTATGTGCTTCAAGAGGTTCTGTTATCCCACTTTTTGTAGAACAAATAAAACAAGGAAAGCCACTCACTATAACTAATCCCAACATGACTCGTTTCTTAATGAGCCTTGATGAAGCTGTAAGTCTAGTGGAATATGCTTTCGAACATGGTCAAAGCGGAGATATAATGATACAAAAATCACCTGCCTGTACTATTATTGATTTGGCTAAAGCCTTGTTAGAATTATTCCATGCTGATAATACAATTAAGATAATAGGAACTAGACATGGTGAGAAATTGTATGAAACACTTATGACTAAGGAAGAGTATTATGTGGCAGAAGATAAAGGTGACTTTTACCGAATACCAGCCGATAAAAGAGATTTGTATTATGAGAAATATTTTACCAAGGGAGATCATAACCTCTCTAAGGAAAAGGAGTATAACTCCAACAATACTAAGCGATTATCCATAGAGGAGATTAAGGAGAAATTATTAGCTCTTGATTATATTCAAAATGAAATGGTTGGGTGGTAAGTATGAATGTATTAGTTACAGGTTCTAATGGCTTTATAGGAAAAAATCTAATAAGTAGATTAAAAGAGGAAGAGAATCTTAACATATTTGAATGTGATATGGATTTGGATAAAGGCTTACTAGAAGAATATTGCAAGGAAGCAGATTTTATATATCATTTGGCTGGTATTAATAGAACTGATGATGACAAAGACTTCATGAAATCAAATTACGGATTCACTTTAGACCTATTAGAAATCTTGATTAAATATAATAACAGATGTCCTATTATGCTATCCTCATCTATTCAGGCTTCAAATATCAGTAGTTATGGAAAAAGCAAGAAGGCAGCAGAAGATTTGCTCTTAAGTTACTCTAAAAAGAACAATTCAAATATTTTTATCTACCGACTTCCTAATATCTTTGGTAAGTGGTGTAAACCAAATTACAATAGTGTAGTTGCAACATTTTGCCATAATATCTCTAGAGAACTTCCTATCACTATAACCGTCCCGGAGAAGGAAATCACTCTTGTATATATTGATGATCTAGTAAATCAACTAATTCAATTACTATATTCTACTTCTACTGACAGAGACAATTCTTTTTACGAGATTCAACCTACTTATTCCATATCATTAAAAAATTTATCACAGCTATTATATTCCTTTTGGGAATGGGGTTCTAATGGTTATATACCGGACTTAGCTGATGATTTTACTAAGAAGTTATATAGTACTTATCTAAGTTATATACCTGAAGATAAACTAAGTCATAAGCTGATAATGTATTGTGATGATAGAGGTTCATTTACAGAATTTCTAAAGACCCATAGGAATGGGCAGATATCTGTAAATCTTATAAAGCCTGGGATAATAAAAGGAAATCATTATCATAATACAAAGGTTGAGAAATTTCTTGTGGTAGGGGGAAGAGGGGTAATTAGATTAAAAAACATTTTCTCTGATTCTGTCCTTGAATACCTTGTAGACTCTGAGGCTATGGAAGTTATTGATATTCCCATAGGATACTCCCACAATATAGAGAATACTGGTAATGAGGATATGATAGTTGTTATATGGTGTAATGAAGTATTTGATAAAGAAAATCCTGATACCTATATGTTAAATATATAAAAAAGCCCATATAGAATAGAAGATAGATTAAAAAAAGGAGAAGGTATGAAGGCAATAAAGGTTATGACAGTAGTAGGTACTCGTCCAGAAATAATTAGATTATCATCAGTTATAAAATTACTTGAAAGAAGTTCAGCTGTAGAACATTATTTGGTTCATACAGGTCAAAATTATGATTATGAACTAAA
>JAAYNY010000124.1 GCA_012520635.1 Clostridiales bacterium
TGAGGTAATAATAAGCAGGATGGGTGGAAGAAGAGCATGTCTAACTTGTGGACGCACTTATCATGTTGAAACCCTTCGTCCGGAAATAGAAGGAGTTTGTGATCATTGTGGCACCCAGTTAGTGCTACGTGATGATGATAAACCTGAGACGGTAGAAAAACGCTTAGAGGTATATCATAAGCAGACCCAACCACTTATAGATTATTATAGAGAAAAAGGTATCTTGTATACCGTAGATGGTACAGGTGAAATAAATAAGATACATGAAGAAATCATTCGTGTTCTTTTGACATAAAATAAGGCACAATCTGAAAGGATGAGTTGAATGCCAATAATTATTAAATCAGAAAATGAAATTGAACTAATGAGAAAATCCGGAAGGATTCTAGCGGAGATACTTGAGGAATTAGAAAGCTATATTAAGCCAGGTATTTCTACTTTGGATATAGATAAGAAGTGTTATGATTTAATAAAAAGTTATAATTGTATCCCTTCATTCTTGAACTATAATGGATTTCCCGCATCCATATGTATATCTATAAATGATGAGGTTGTTCATGGGATTCCCAATGAAAAGAACATCATTAGAGACGGAGATATTGTTAGTCTTGATTGCGGTGTAATATATGAAGGATATCATTCCGATGCTGCTAGGACAATTCCCGTTGGGGAAATAACCAAAGAAGCAGAAAATTTAATAAAAGTAACACGTCAGAGTTTTTATGAAGGTATAAAGTTGGCAAAGGCTGGGAAACATCTACATGAAATCTCAGAAGCCATACAGGAATATGTGGAATCCTTTGGATTTTCTGTGGTGAGGGAACTAGTAGGACATGGAATCGGCAAGGATCTCCATGAAGACCCTCAGGTACCAAATTTTAAACAGAAAAATAGAGGGCCAAGGTTAGAAGCAGGTATGACACTAGCAATTGAGCCTATGGTTAATGCAGGTCGATATGAAGTGGATTGGCTAGATGATGACTGGACTGTTATTACCAAAGATGGCTCCTTGTCAGCCCATTATGAGAACACCATTTTGATTACTGATGGTGAACCTGAAATTCTGACTAAATTATAAATGTGTTTTACCACTTAAAAGCATCATGTAATAATTAATATTTATAATGAATATGTTTATTTAGTAAATAAATAAGCTAGAAGCATTTAAAATGTTACAATATGAAATCTTATATAAGGAGGTTAAGTAATGTCAAAGTCCGATGTAGTTGAAATCGAAGGTACTGTGATAGAAAAGTTACCTAATGCAATGTTTCAAGTTGAACTAGAAAATGGCCATAAAGTATTGGCACATATTAGCGGAAAGCTACGTATGAACTATATTAAGATAGTACCTGGTGATAGAGTAACCCTAGAATTATCACCATATGATTTAACCAAGGGAAGAATTATCTGGCGTGACAAGTAACCACACGCATATCCCATTTATGCTAAGCGTTTTAGAACTAAATCAAACTACAATTCTGATGGCTTAAAGTTTAGTATAAATGTAGAGATATAAAGAAAAATATTGCTTGCTATTAATTTTAAGCAGTGATATAATAATAAGCGGACTTTTTTGAAAGGGGTGAATTACTGTGAAAGTAAGGTCATCAGTAAAACCAATTTGCGAAAAATGCAAAATCATTAGAAGAAAGGGTAGTATCAGAGTAATCTGTGAGAATCCTAAACACAAACAAAGACAAGGCTAATACAATAGTTCGGAAGTTTTATTCCACTGTTGTTTTATGTATATAATAGTTCTTGCTTTTTGTGTTACAATCAACTGCCTAAGACTTTGAATGGTCTGTTGGCATAGCCATAGGGCAATGCCTATGGGCAAGTCATTGTGATATTGTGGGTAGATAACCTTTACCTTAAGATCTGTGACCGTCATCATAGAATCTTAGCAAACATAAGAAATGTATGTTTGTTACAATTTAAAGCGGCTGTCGCAATAGATAAAATATTTATTGCGGAAAACAAAATAAAACAATTTTATGTTGGAGGTGTAAAAGCACATGGCACGTATCAGTGGTGTGGATTTACCAAGAGATAAGCGTATAGAAGTTGGACTTACCTATATATATGGTATAGGCAGAACAAGTTCCAAGCGTATTCTTGCGCAAGCAAATGTTGACCCTAATACCCGCGTCAGAGATTTGACTGATGATGAGGCAGCTAGGATCCGTGAAGTTATCGATGAGACACAAATGGTTGAGGGTGATTTAAGAAGAGATATTGCTCTTAACATAAAGAGATTACAAGAGATAGGATGTAATAGAGGAATCCGTCATAGAAGAGGACTTCCAGTTCGTGGTCAAAAGACAAAGACCAATGCGAGAACAAGAAAAGGTCCTAGAAGAACTGTTGCTAATAAGAAGAAATAATCTTTGAAGTGCAACACATTATAATTAAGGAAGAAAGATTTACTTCCAAAGTTAGAGAATCCAATAGGAGGGTTTGTTTAAATGGCTAAAATGGCATCAACAAAAAAAGGGACGAAAAGGCGTGTAAAAAAGAACGTAGATCGCGGACA
>JAAYNY010000125.1 GCA_012520635.1 Clostridiales bacterium
AGTAGTGGATTAATGACCCTTGTGGCAGAAAATAATGACAGACAGTTTTATTTTCATACCAATGGCAAGGTGTTGGAAGAGGCGTTTTTTCTTGCAACACATTGGTATAAAGATAGTATTAATAGATATAGTATATATGGACTTGGCTTTGGTTATCATATTCAAGAGTTGCTTTTACTTGATGAATACTCTAATATTACTATATATGAGAGTGATCATAATGTGATAAGGCTAGCCTGTGCATTTACCAATATAAGAGAACTGTTTGATACAGATAGGCTAAGGCTGGTTTATGACCCGGACTATCAATTTATTAGTGATAAACTAGGAAAGATAGGTGAGGGGGAAGCCTTCTATGTTCATTACCCCTCATATCAGAATATTAGAAGTATTGAGGCTAAAAGAATGTTAGAAAATTATGTTTCATGGTCTAAAAGTTTATAAACTTGTAGATACTTTAAAAAACTTTATCTTGTAAGATTATTTTTGGCTTTCTTAAAAGGAGGAGATTTTATGGTATATATCCTAATTGCTCTAGTTTTATTTGTTCTTGATTGGAATATTAAGAACTATTTTGAAGAGAATTATAAAATCGGAGATAGAAAGGATATATTAAAAGGAAAAATTACTCTTAAGAAACAGTATAATAGAGGGTTTAGTCTAAATTTTCTAGAGCATAAGGCTCAGTTGGTGAAAAAGGTATCAGCCCTAGTATTTGCTGTATTAGTTCTTGTGTTTTTCCTCATCTTACCTCAAAAAAAGAAATGTATTCAGAAACTGGGCTTATCTATCTGCCTGGGCGGAGCTGCAAGTAATGTATGGGATCGCTTAAAGAGAGGTTATGTTATAGATTACTTTAGTATTAATGTAAAACCCTTAAAGAGAATTGTATTTAATCTGGCTGATTTGTTTATTATTATTGGTTCTGTATTTATCTTTATTTATTCTTTGTTTAATCCAAATGTAAATGATGATCTAATTAATTAAATTGAAAAATAAACTTTTCTCATTTTTATCGTATAGGAATTATATCTTATACGATAAAAATGTGTTATGCTATAAATGTATTTACTGTCTATATATTGTGATAAAATCACAGTTTAGACACAGATTTTTAAGAACTATTTTATTGATTTATAATGTTACAATCAGTATAATGAACTATACAACTTTGAATTATCAGCATTATTATATTAAGAAGTTTATATTCTTTTATATAAATAGCATTAAAAGATGGAGGATTGAATGGATAATAAGAACGAAAATAAAAATAAAAACAATCTACCAAACAAGACGGCAATTATCATAACTTTGATATCTGCCTTATTCATTTGGTATATGATTTCTTTTTTACAGAACCAGATAGCAAAAAGTACCGAAATTGAAAAGACATATAGTGAATTCATGAGTATGCTGGAAGGAAATGAAATTGAAAAAGTTACTGTAAAGGGTGACAAGATCTTTTTTATTCCCAGGGTACAGCCTAATTCATATGACATATCTTACTATACTGGTAATTTGTATGATGATGAACTACCTACCATATTACAAGAGGCCTATGTCAAGAATGGACTTGTATATGAGAGGAATATAGATGTTGAAGGGAGTCCATTACTAGCTAATATATTATCGATTGTACTTCCCTTTATATTTATTTATGTAATTATGTGGTTCCTTTTTAAAGCCATATCTAAGAATAGTGGCGGTGTTATGGGAGTTGGAAAAAGCAACGCCAAGGTATATGTTGAGAAATCAACTGGTGTTACCTTTAGGGATGTTGCTGGTCAGGAGGAAGCTAAGGAATCTCTTACTGAGATAGTAGATTTCCTTCATAATCCTGCAAAATATACCCGAATAGGTGCAAAGCTTCCTAAGGGTGCTTTGCTTGTAGGACCTCCCGGAACAGGTAAGACTTTACTTGCTAAGGCAATAGCTGGTGAGGCAAATGTTCCTTTCTTCTCCTTAACAGGGTCTGACTTTGTTGAAATGTTTGTAGGAGTGGGAGCTTCAAGGGTTAGGGATTTATTTAAGCAGGCTCAACAATCTGCCCCATGTATTATATTTATTGATGAGATTGATGCAATCGGTAAAAGCAGAGACAGTCACTATGGTGGTGGAAATGATGAAAGAGAGCAGACCTTAAATCAGCTGCTTTCTAATATGGATGGATTTGATTCCTCGAAGGGTTTGGTGGTGCTTGGTGCAACCAACCGTCCTGAAGTACTTGATAAAGCACTTCTTCGTCCTGGAAGATTTGACCGCCGTATTATTGTAGATAAACCGGATCTTAAAGGCCGAATAGATATATTAAAAGTACATGCTAAGAATGTACTTATGCATGATTCTGTAGACTTAGAGGCTATAGGAAAGGCTACCAGTGGAGCAGTAGGATCTGACCTTGCCAATATGATTAATGAAGCTGCTATTCTAGCAGTAAAGCAGGGTAGAACAGTGGTAACTCAGGATGATTTATTTGAATCTGTAGAGGTTGTTATTGCTGGTAAGGAAAAGAAAGACCGAATACTTAGTAAGGAAGAAAAAAAGATTGTTGCTTATCACGAGGTAGGTCACGCATTGGTTACAGCACTACAAAAGCATGCTGAGCCAGTACAAAAGATTACCATAGTTCCTAGGACCATGGGATCTCTTGGTTATGTTATGCAGGTGCCAGATGAAGAAAAATACCTTATGAGTAAAGACGATATATTAACTCGAATTACTACTCTTTATGGTGGTAGGGCAGCTGAGGAATTGGTTTTTGGTTCTATCACAACTGGTGCTTCCAATGATATTGAAAAAGCTACTAAGCTTGCAAGGTCTATGGTTACCCAATATGGTATGTCTGATAAGTTTGGGTTAATGGGACTTGAATCCATTGAGAGTCAATACCTTGATGGAAGACCTGTGCAAAACTGCAGTAATGAGACGGCAGGAGAGATTGACAAGGAAGTAATGAAGATCCTAAAGGAATGTTATAATAAAGCAAAGGAATTACTACTTGCAAACCGTGATGTCCTTGATAAGATTGCAGAATACTTAATAACTAAAGAAACTATCACTGGTGAAGAGTTTATGAATCTTTATAAAGAGGTAAAAGGAGAAGATCTGACTGAGGTTCATGATGATGACTCTGAAGCAGCTAAGGACGAAGATAGTTCCAAGGATAATAAATCAGAGGAATCTATTAGTCAAGATCATATGAAGCAAGATGAAAGATCAAAAGAAGATAAAGATAATACAAAAGTAGAATAAATATGATGTAACCCAAGAATTTAAATAAGAGAATCTAATTTTTGGGATTATTATTAACAAGATAGGTCTGCCTTACTACACAATAGAAGGCAGACCTTTTAACTAGACTTTTGTAAAAATTGTATTCTATTAGAATATGTTGCAAAACCTATCTATCTTCTATAAAATATAGATGAATATTATAAGAATTATAAAAGTACAATTTATAAATAAAAACTTTCACACCGAATATTCAAGCTTTTGAGGAAGGCATGATAATTAATGTTTAATATAGAAGAGGAATTAAAACTACTGCCGGACAAGCCGGGAGTATATATAATGAGAGATAAATCAGATACTATCATCTATATAGGAAAGGCTGTTATTCTTAAGAATAGGGTAAAGCAGTACTTTCAAAATAGTCGTAATCATACTGTCAAGATAAGGCAGATGGTAGAGAATATTGACCATTTTGAATATATTGTTACTGATTCTGAGGTAGAGGCCTTGGTATTAGAGTGCAATTTAATAAAGGAGCACAGACCAAAGTATAATACCATGCTTAAGGATGATAAGACATATCCTTATATTCGTGTTACTGTGGATGAAGCGTATCCAAGAGTATTATTTTCTAGAGATATCAAAAGGGATAAGTCAAAATA
>JAAYNY010000126.1 GCA_012520635.1 Clostridiales bacterium
CAAAAGGGATAAGTCAAAATATTTTGGTCCATATACCAGTTCTGGAGCGGTTAAAGATATATTGGAACTTTTAAGAAAACTTTATAAGATAAGAACCTGTAACAGAAACCTGCCTAGGGATATAGGTAAGGAAAGGCCTTGTCTATATTATTATATGGGTCAATGTGATGCTCCTTGTCAAGGTTTTATATCACAGGAGGACTATGGTAAGAATATCTCTCAGGTTATAGAGTTTCTTAGTGGGAATTATAGTCCAGTGGTTAAGATGTTAGAGGAGAGAATGATGGAAGCATCAGAGAGTATGGAGTATGAGAAGGCGGCCACTAATAGGGACTTACTAGGAAGTGTTAAGCAAATCATGAATAAACAGAAGATTACCCATACTGACTTTAGTGATAAGGACATTATTGCATTTGCTAGAAATAAGGACGAGGCTGTTGTTCAGACCTTCTTTATAAGAGGAGGAAAGCTTATTGGAAGGGATCATTTTTATCTGACAGGTGTGGAGGATGAAAGTGACAGTATGGTTGTTACTAGCTTTATGAAACAGTTCTATTCGGGAACACCTTATATTCCAAAGGAGATATTCTTAGAGGTAGAGCCTGAGGAAGGGGATATAATTAGTCAGTGGTTAAGTAATAAAAGGGGCCAGAAAGTCTATATTCGTGTACCAAAGAAAGGTGACAAGGAAAAGCTTGTGGAGCTTGCCAAGAAGAATGCTCTTTTAATACTTAATAAGGATGCCGAAAAGTTAAAAAGAGAGGAAGCAAGGACAACTGGAGCTCTTAAGGAATTGGCAAAGTTCCTTGACTTGCCCATTATAAGTAGAATTGAATCCTTTGATATATCCAATACTGCAGGATTTGAAACGGTAGGCTCTATGGTGGTATTTGAACAGGGTAAGGCTAAGAAGTCTGATTATAGAAAATTTAAGATTAGATCAATTCAGGGTCCAGATGATTATGGGGCCATGTATGAAATGCTTAAGAGAAGATTTCTCCATGGCATGAGAGAGTTAGAAGAGATGAAGGAGAAAGAACTGGATAAGTCCCTAGGAAGCTTTACAAAATACCCTGATTTAATTCTTATGGACGGCGGTAAAGGCCAAGTCAATGTGGCATTAAAGGTTCTTGACGAGCTGAAACTTGACATAGCAGTCTGTGGCATGGTCAAGGATGATAATCACCGTACCAGGGGTATATATTATCGCAATGAAGAGCTACCTATTGACAAAAGTAGTGAATTATTTAAGCTGGTTACTAGAATTCAAGATGAAACCCATAGATTTGCTATAGAGTACCACAGATCCTTACGAAAGAAACGTCAGGTTCATTCTATACTAGACGATATTAAGGGGATTGGTCCAGCAAGAAGAAGGGCCTTGATGAGACATTTTAAGTCTTTAGATGCCATTAGGGAAGCCAGCCAGGAGGATATTGAGAAGGTTCCTTCTATGAATAAGTCATCAGCAAAGGCGGTCTTTGATTTCTTTAATAAGCCCAAATCCCAATAAAGATTTACATTAATCATTAGTATATGATAGAATAATGTGCAGACTTATTACTAATTATGTTATAAAGTAATTTAATTTATCTAATAAAAATAAGACTAAGGATAGAAAGAGAGGGCCAAGGGTGTATACTGTAGATTTAATCAAGCTAATAGAAAAAATGAACCTGGAAAATTTGACTCCGGATATTGATATAGGGAGAATAAAAATATCTCAACCAGATGTTAATAGACCGGCTTTACAGTTGGCAGGGTTTTTTAATCATTTTGATTCAGAGCGAGTGCAGGTTATTGGCTATGTAGAGCATGCTTATATGATGACTTTAAGTGAAGATGAACGGCTAGAGATAATGAGTAAATTAATGGATTATAAGGTGCCTTGTGTCGTACTTTGCAGAAATATTGAAGTTGGTGAAGGAATAATAGAGCTTGCTAATAGCAAGGGTGTTCCAGTTCTTAGGTCAGGTAAGACCACTTCATCATTTATGGCTGAAGTAATTAGGTGGCTTAATGTGGAGCTTGCACCTCGGATATCTATTCATGGAGTTTTAGTTGACGTCTACGGAGAAGGAATTCTAATCATGGGTGAAAGCGGTATCGGTAAAAGCGAAGCTGCCCTTGAACTAATCAAACGAGGACACCGCCTTGTAGCTGACGATGTGGTTGAGATTAAGAAAGTCAGTGATGAGACTTTGATAGGTACTTCACCTGATATCACTAGGCATTTTATAGAACTTAGGGGCATAGGTATAATTGATGTTAAAACTCTTTTTGGTGTGGAAAGCGTCAAGAATACACAATCTATTGATTTGGTAATAAAGCTTGAAGAGTGGAGCAGGGATAAGGATTATGATAGATTTGGTCTGGACGAGCGATATATTGAATTCTTAGGTAATCAAATCGTATGTCATTCAATACCTATCCGCCCTGGACGAAACCTAGCGGTTATATGTGAATCAGCTGCAGTTAACCATAGACAGAAGAAGATGGGTTATAATGCTGCACAGGAATTATATAATAGAGTTACTAATAAGATAAGAAAAGCATCTGAAAAATAATTAATATAGATCTATTGTACAAACGGAGGAAGAGATGGAGAAATATTGTTTTGGTGTAGATATTGGTGGAACAGGAATTAAAGTAGGCTTATTTGATGTAAATGGAAACCTAATGGATAAATGGGTTATTCCCACAAGAAAAACTGATAATGGCAAGGATGTACTACAAGATGCGTCAGATTTTATAATTAACAAGATTAGTGAAAAGAATATGGTTAAAGAACAAATCCTAGGTGTTGGAGTAGGATTGCCAGGGCCTGTTAAGGATAACGGAGATGTGTTGGAATTGCCTAATCTTGGGCTTGGATATTTTAATATTGAAGAGGAAATGTCTAAGATGACAGGCCTAAAGATAAAGGCAGGAAATGATGCCAATGTGGCAGCTCTTGGTGAGCAATGGAAGGGAAGCGGCAAAGGATTTTCTGATATGGTCCTTGTTACCTTGGGAACTGGAGTTGGTGGAGGTATCATTCATAATGGGAAGATAATAGCAGGAAGCGGCGGGGCAGCAGGTGAGATAGGCCATCTACCTGTTAATACCACAGAGACAGATAGTTGTGGTTGTGGAAAATGTGGATGTTTGGAGCAATATGCTTCTGCTACAGGAATAGTAAGGCTTGCCAAGAAGGCTCTTGAGAGAAACCCTAAAGATTCTCTACTTGCCAAGGAGGCTGAAATTAGTGCTAAAAAGGTGTTTGACCTGGCAAAAGAGGGAGATGATTTAGCACTAGAAGTTGTTGATGAGGCTTGCAGGTATCTGGGAGTAGCTTTGGCTTCTGTTGCCCAAGTTGTAGATCCTCAAGCATTTGTCATAGGAGGGGGAGTGTCAAAGGCAGGGGATATATTAATAACCCATATTGAGAAGCACTACCGTCCCAATGTAATGAATGCCTTAAAGGATAGGAAGTTTTTAATAGCTTCTCTTGGTAATGACGCAGGGATTTATGGTTGTGCCAGACTGATTTTATCATCAAATGCCTGATGGTTGAATAAGGTTTAAAAGTATTGTATTATAGCAATGGAGGTCGTAATTGGATCAATTCTTAGACAAACTAAAAAATATTTTAAGTTCAGAACAGATTAAGCAAAGGGAACCAATGTCAGAACATACCACCCTTCGTATAGGGGGGAAGGCTGATTATCTGGTTTTACCTTCTAACATACAAGAGATAAGACAAGTACTATTACTGTGTAAAGATTATGATATGCCCTATTATATTATAGGTAACGGAAGTAACCTCCTTGTATCTGATTCAGGATTTTCAGGTCTAATTCTTAAGCTTGGAAGTTGGTTTTCAGATATAACAATTGATGAAGATGGACTAGTAAGAGCTCAAGCAGGAGTTCTTATGTCAAAGCTTGCAAATGTGGTAGCAAAGCATGAGTTTGCTGGATTTGAATTTGCCGCAGGTATTCCTGGTACCCTAGGTGGAGCAGTAACCATGAATGCTGGTGCCTACGGCGGTGAGATGAAGGACTGTATAATATCTGCAACTGTTCTTGATAAAGAGGGAGAGATACATACCCTAGAGAAAGATGATTTACAATTGGGATACAGAAGTAGTATTATTCAAAAGGAAAAGCTTTGTGTATTAGAAGTTAGCATGAAGTTTGCCAGTGGTAGTAAGCAGGAGATATTTGATAAAATCCACGAACTTAATTCATTGAGACGGGAAAAACAACCATTAGATAAATTTAGTGCAGGATCCACCTTTAAAAGACCGGAAGGGTACTTTGCAGGAAAGCTTATTAGTGATGCTGGATTAAAGGGATATCAAATAGGCGGAGCAGCTGTATCTGACAAACATTGTGGTTTTTTGATTAATAAGGATAATGCATCTGCTAAGGACTTTATGAAATTAATCGGAGAGGTTATAGAGATTGTAGAGGCTAAATTTGGAGTTAGGCTTGAGACGGAAGTAAAATATATAGGAACATTTAACTCAGACTAAAGAAAGGCTCAGATTTTATGAGATTCGTGATTGTAACCGGTATGTCTGGAGCAGGAAAAAGTTCTGTTCTTAAGATGCTTGAGGATGCAGGGTTTTTCTGTGTAGACAACCTACCGATAAAACTTGTTAAAAAATTTGTAAAATTAATTGTACAGAGAAAAAGTGATAAGGTTGCCTTGGGATTAGACATAAGAAGTGGACAATCCTTGAAGGAACTAAGTCAGATCCTTAAGGAGATGCAGCTAGCAGGGCACAAGTATGAGATATTATTCTTGGACTGCTCAACTGAAGTTCTTATTAAGCGTTACAAGGAGACTAGGAGGATTCATCCCTTATCACAAGCCGGAAGAGTTGATAAAGGTATTGAGTTAGAGAGGGAAAGGTTGGATTTCCTTCGCAAGAAAGCAGATGTTATTATTGATACCAGTCATCTGCTAGTTCGTGAGCTTAAAGCCCAAATTGACAAGATATATGTTGAGGAAGAAGGATTTAAGAACTTTATGATTATGTTCCTATCCTTCGGATTTAAATACGGTATACCTTCAGATTCAGACTTAGTCTTTGATGTTAGATTCTTACCTAATCCATTTTATATTAGTGACCTAAAACAAAAGACAGGTAGGGATGAGGAGGTAAGGAAGTTCGTTATGGACTCAGAACCTGCCCAGCAATTTTTGAAAAAATTAGAAGACATGCTTTTGTTTTTGATTCCTCATTATATATCTGAGGGAAAGAATCAGTTGGTTGTTAGTATTGGCTGTACCGGTGGCAAACATAGATCGGTTACACTGGTCAGGGAAGTGTCTAGTAAAATGATTGATTTAGGGTATTCAGTAAAAACGGAGCATAGAGATATTGATAAAGATTAATAATATATTTGAAGGTGTGATGAGATGTCATTTTCAAGAGGCGTTAAAGAAGAACTTGCAGAACAGATAGCTAATGCCAGACATTGTAGGATGGCAGAGCTTGCGGCTTTTCTGACTTACGGAGGACAATTAATTCAAAATGGCTCTAATTTAATCATAAAACTTCAAACAGAAAGTCAGATAGTTGCAAGAAAGTACTTTACATTAGTGAAAAAAACATTTAATATAATGATTGATGTTTCAGTTAGAAAAAATACTGAAAATCTAACCTATACACTAATTATTAAGAATAAAGATATAGTTAACAAAGTCTTGCAGGCTACAAAACTAGAGATAGATCAAGTAGTGGAGGGTAGATTGGGAACACCAGGTAACTTGGTAGTCCAGAAAACTTGTTGCAAGAGAGGATTTATCCGTGGTGCATTTCTATTATCCGGTTCAATGAGTAATCCAAAGAAAGCATATCACTTGGAATTTGTGACTGAAGATTTACATAAGGCTCTACAACTACAGGAGGTCATATGTGCATTTCAGATTGAAGCAAAGATTATACAAAGAAAAAAGAATCATGTTGTATATATAAAAGAAGGTTCCCAAATAGTTGATTTGCTAAATGTTATGGAAGCCCATGTTGCCCTTATGAAACTTGAGAATGTGCGTATATTTAAAGAAATGCGTAATCAGGTCAATAGGCAAGTTAATTGTGAGGCGGCTAATATAAATAAGACTGTAACAGCTGCTTCTAAGCAGATAGAGGACATTCTATATATTAGAGAAAATGTAGGTTTTGGAAGTCTTAATGAGGGTCTTCGTGAAATTGCAAAACTAAGACTAGACAACCCTGATGCATCTTTAAAAGAACTAGGAACTATGTTGTTACCGCCAATCGGTAAATCCGGTGTTAATCATAGATTAAGAAAGTTAAGTATGATAGCTGAATATTATCGGGAACATAAGGAGGAGAGCATTAATGATAAAGAAGGAAATGACAATTAAAATTCCTAATGGCTTGGAGGCCAGGCCGGTTGCACTGCTGGTTCAAGTTGCAAGCCAGTACGAATGCAGTATATATGTAGAAAGTGAAGAAAAGAAGGTAAATGCTAAAAGTATCATGGGCATGATGAGTTTGGGACTTGCAGCTGGTGAGACAGTGTTTGTATCTGCTGATGGACCAGATGAAGAAACTGCCATTGAAAATATTGAAAAGTATTTAAGTAGCAAATAAGACTAGTAATAAAGGAGCTTATCACAAAGAGGCTAACAGGACCCTAGATTCTTTGTAAAGCTCTTTTTATTTGTAGCATTATATATAAATTTAAAGAAAAATTAAAGATATTGTTATTATTATGTGATATACTTCCTCTTAGAAGTTAAATTAATCTATGGAAAAAAACGTATTGTATGTGATATAGTTATATTTCCAGTGATGGTTGCAATAATACATAGTATATATGGTAGGATGAGGTGTGAAATGGCAGGTAAAAGACAAAGGAATAATCGAAAAAGAAGATCAGCAAAAAGACTTAGAGTTATATTATTATTTGAATTAATGATACTGCTTTTGGTGGCAGGATCTTACTACCTTATTGCCAGGAGTAATAAGGATGGTGACAATGGAAAAGACAATAAACAACAAGTAATAGATAATCAAGATGGGAAAAAAGACAAAGATAAAAACGTTGATGAGAACCTTTCTCCTGAAGAGTTAGAAGCTTTAAAAGAACAAGAAAGACTTGAGCTTGCCATAAAAGAGCGAGAGGGTTTGGTTGAGGAAGCTAAGAAGCTTACTCTTAGTTATGATTATGATGGTGCTATAGAGCTTATTAAGAGCTATCAAGGAGATGAAGGTGGCTATGAAGTATATCAAACCTTAGTTACCGCTATTAATGAACTGGAAGAAGAGAAAAAGTCTCTGGTTTTATACGGAGGTTCATATACATCTGTTACACAATTTAACCATATTTTCTTTCATTCTCTTATTGCAGATAACAGTAAAGCCTTTGACGGTGATTATGACTCAGTAGGTTATAACATGTATATGACTACTACTACAGAGTTTAAGAATATGATGCAGTCTATGTATGAAGATGGATATGTACTTGTTAGTGTCCATGACTTGGCTAAACAAGTAGAAGATGAGAATGGAAAGCTTAAATTTGTTCCTGGAGAGATATATCTTCCTGAAGGGAAGAAGCCATTTGTTCTATCTCAAGATGATGTCAACTATTATGATTATATGGATGGGGATGGATTTGCTTCTAGGATAGTTATTGGTGAGGATGGTAAGCCCACATGCGAAATGATTCTAGATGATGGCAGTGTTGTACAGGGGGATTTTGATATAGTCCCAATCCTAGATGCTTTTGTTGAAGAACACCCTGATTTTTCATATAAGGGAGCCAAGGGAATTCTTGCTCTTACAGGATATGAAGGATCTCTTGGATATCGAACTGATGATCCTACTTCTCCTACCTATGAACAGGATAAAGAAACAGTTAAGGAAGTAGCAGAGGTATTAAAAGCTAATGGCTGGGAATTTGCATCCCATAGTTATAACCATAGGAATATGCAGGATAAATCTTTTGATTTTATTAAGAAGGATACAGATCGTTGGCTTGAGGAGGTTGGCTCCTTGGTAGGACCTACAGATATATTAATATTCCCCTATGGTGTAGATATTGAAAGTACTATGGGTCATTACTCCAGTGACAAATATCATTACCTAAAAGAGCGTGGTTTTAATTATTTTCATGGTGTGGATTCAAAGCCATGGATGCATCTAAAGGATGATTATGTAAGAATGACAAGACGACCCCTTGATGGACAGGCAATGCTAGAGTTTCCTCAAAGATTACAGGATTTGTTTAACTTAGATGAGATTATTGATCCAGAAAGACCATCAAAAAATTGGTAAGAATACTATAGGAATCCCAACATTATTGGGATTCCTTCATTTCGTTAGATAATTAGGAAAGGAGGAAGTGATAATGAGTTTTACACATTTGCACCTGCATACAGAATACAGCTTACTTGATGGGTCAGGTAAGATTATGGAGCTAGTACTTAGGGCTAAGGAACTTGGCATGGATAGTCTGGCGATTACAGACCATGGTGTAATGTATGGTGTAATTGACTTTTATAAGGCCTGCCTTTCACAGGATATCAAACCCATAATTGGATGTGAGGTGTACGTAGCCCCAAGTTCTAGACTTGATAGAGAGCCTGGTGCATCAGAGGATCGTTATTATCATCTTGTACTCCTTGCCGAGAATAATATAGGATATAGGAACCTTATGAAGATAGTTTCTAGGGGATTTATAGATGGGTTTTATTATAAACCTAGAATTGATAAAGAAGTTCTTAAAGAATATGGAGAAGGAATTATTGCACTTAGTGCTTGTCTTGGTGGTGAGGTGGCTATGAACCTTAGAAGGGGCTTCTATGAAGAAGCTAAGAAGGCGGCTCTTAGTTACAGTGATATATTTGGAGAGAACAATTTCTTCTTGGAACTTCAAGACCATGGCATCCATGAGCAAAAGACAGTTAACCAAGGACTGATTCGTATGTCTCAAGAAACGGGTTTAAAACTGGTTGCCACCAATGATGTCCATTATGCATATAAAGAAGATGCAGATTCCCATGATGTTCTTCTTTGTATACAGACTCAAAAGAAGGTTACTGATGAAAACCGTATGAGATATGACGGTGGACAATATTATTTGAAATCTCCCCAGGAGATGTTTGAAATATTTCCCTATGCTAGAGAAGCAGTGGAAAATACATATGAGATTGCAAAAAGATGTAATGTAACTATTACCTTTGGAGAATATAAATTACCCGTATATCCTGTTCCTAAGCCCTATACATCATTTGAATATCTTAGTATGCTTTGCCGTGAGGGTATGAAGGAAAGATATGGTGAGCTTACTAATGAGCTATTGGATCGTTTAGATTATGAGTTAAAGACCATTAATGATATGGGATTTGTAGATTATTTTTTAATCGTATGGGATTTTATTAAGTATGCAAGAGATAATAATATTATGGTTGGGCCAGGTAGAGGAAGTGCGGCAGGTTCCATTGTATCCTATACATTACGAATCACTAATATTGATCCTATAAAATATAATTTGCTTTTTGAACGTTTCCTTAATCCGGAGAGAGTGTCAATGCCTGATATTGATATTGACTTTTGTTATGAGAGAAGGCAGGAAGTTATTGATTATGTAACTGACAAATACGGTAAGGATAAGGTGGCACAGATTATAACCTTTGGTACTATGGCAGCCCGTGCAGTAATCCGTGATGTAGGAAGAGCATTAGATATGCCATATTCCCAGGTAGATACCGTAGCTAAGATGATTCCTAATGAGATAGGAATAACTATAGAAAAAGCTTTAAAAATGAATCAAGATCTTAGTAACCTCTATGGTGGAGATGAAGATGTCAAAAGACTTATAGATATGTCTAAGAAGCTTGAAGGATTACCAAGACACTCTTCCATGCATGCAGCAGGTGTTGTAATAAGTGATGATAGTCTAGTGGAATATGTACCCTTATCTCGTGCATCTGATGATTCTATTACAACTGAATTTACCATGAATACCTTAGAGGAACTGGGTCTGCTAAAGATGGATTTCTTGGGACTTCGTACCCTAACAGTAATTCAAAATGCAGTAGAACTAATTAATAGAGATAAAATTCCTGCAGATAGGCTAGAGATAGATAAGATAGATTATGCAGATAGTAAAGTATATGATTTGATTGGAACTGGTAAGACAGAAGGGGTATTTCAGTTAGAAAGTAGTGGAATGAAGGCTTTTATGAAGGAGCTAAAACCCCATAGTTTTGAAGATATAATTGCAGGTATCTCCTTATATAGACCAGGACCTATGGATTTCATTCCAAAATATATTAAAGGGAAGAATGAACCTGGTTCCATTAGTTATGAATGTCCAGAACTTGAGCATATACTGGCACCTACTTATGGTTGTATAGTTTATCAGGAGCAAGTTATGCAGATAGTAAGGGACTTGGCAGGATATAGTTATGGACGAAGTGATTTGGTTCGTAGAGCTATGTCCAAGAAAAAAGAAGATGTTATGATAAAGGAAAGGCAAACTTTCTTATATGGTAATCAGGAAGAGAATATACCAGGTTGTGTAAAAAATGGTATATCTGAAGATGTTGCCAATCATATATTTGATGAAATGCTGGATTTTGCCAAGTATGCTTTTAATAAATCCCATGCGGCAGCTTATGCTCTTATTGCCTATCAGACAGCTTACTTAAAATGTTATTATCCTGTGGAATTTATGGCAGCATTAATGACATCTGTTATTGATAACCCAGGCAAAGTGGCTCAATATATCTATAATTGCAGGCAGATGAATATAGATATCCTTCCTCCAGATATTAATGAGGGAGATAGTGTCTTTACAGTTCATAATGGAGCCATCAGATACGCCCTTTCTGCTATAAAGGGTATAGGTAAGCCAGTAATAGTATCCTTGGTAACAGAAAGAGAGGCAGCTGGTCCCTTTAATAGCCTTAAGGATTTTGCCAGTCGTCTTTCAGGCAAAGAAGTTAATAAAAGGACTATAGAAAGCTTTATTAAAGCCGGGGCTTTTAGTAATATTCATAATAATAGAAGGCAATTAATGATGTCTTATGTTCAGATACTTGATAGGGTAGCTGAGGAAAAGAAAAAACATCTAACAGGGCAAATGAATCTTTTTGACTTTGCAGGAGAAGAGGATAGAAAAGATTATGAAGTTAATTACCCAGATGTGGATGAATACACTAAAGAAGAGATTCTGGCATTTGAAAAAGAAGTACTAGGTATATATGTAAGTGGACATCCCTTAGAGGATTATAAAGAAAAGATTCAAAAAAATGTTAGTAGTTACTCTTATGATTTTATTATTGATGATGAGAATAATAAGCCTAAGGTTGAGGATGGAAGCAGACAAGTTATTGGAGGAATGATCACTACCAAGTCCATAAAGACAACAAGAAATAATAGCATGATGGCATTTATTACCCTAGAGGATATGTTTGGCACAGTAGAAGTTATAATATTTCCTAAGGATTTTGAAAAAAATAAACATATGCTTGAAATTGATTCTAAGATATTTATTCGTGGAAGAGTTACTATGGAAGAAGATAAGGATGCAAAGCTTATATGTCAAGATATAATTCTATTTGATGCTGTTCCTAGAGAATTGTGGATTAGATTTAATGATTTAAGTGAATATAGGAAGTCTGAAGAACAGTTATATACTATCCTTGAAGAGTTTGATGGTAATGATGCAGTTGTGATATACTGTGAGAAGGAGAAAGCCATAAAAAGGTTACCAAAAAGTCGAAATGTTAAAGTAAACCAAGTACTAATTTCAAGACTTAATGAAATATATACAGATAAGAATGTAGGTATTGTCGAAAAGAGTCTTGATTAAATATAAGAAATGCATTAAAATACAATATATTTTCAGATGAGTGGAGGATCATAATGGATAAGAAGAAAATCAAAACTATAGGTGTTCTTACAAGCGGCGGAGATGCACCAGGAATGAATGCCGCTATTCGTGCTGTTGTAAGGGCTGCATTAATAGAAGGTGTTAAAGTAAAAGGAATCCGTAGGGGTTATATGGGTTTATTAGAAGAAGATATTTTTGATATGAAATCAAAAAGTGTATCTGATATTATACAAAGGGGAGGAACTGTCTTATATACAGCTAGATGCCCTGAATTTGTAATACCTGAAAGCCAAGACAAGGCTGCAGAGTTATGTAAAAAGCATGGAATAGATGGTCTGGTTGTAATTGGTGGTGACGGTTCATTTCGTGGTGCGGCAGCACTTGCAGCAAGAGGTATTAATACTGTAGGAGTTCCAGGAACCATAGATCTTGATATTAGTTGCACCGACTATACTATAGGTTTTGATACAGCAGTTAATACTGCAGTTGAGACAATTGATAGAGTAAGGGATACATCAACATCCCATGAAAGATGTAGCATTATCGAGGTTATGGGAAGGCATGCAGGTCATATTGCCCTATGGTGCGGAATAGCCAATGGTGCTGAGGAAATTCTTATAGCTGAACGTTATGATTATGATGAAGTAAAGATTATTCAGAAGATAAACCGTAGAAGAGAAACTGGTAAAAAGCATTATATAATCATCAATGCTGAAGGCATAGGTGATTCTGAGAATATGGCAAAACGTATTGAAGCTACTACTGGAATGGAGACTAGAGCAACCATAATTGGACATGCCCAAAGGGGAGGAAGTCCTACAGCAAGGGATCGTGTCTATGGTTCTGTTATGGGGGCAAGAGCGGTGGATCTATTACTAGCAGGAGCAACTAATCGTGTTGTTGCTTATAAGGATAGCCAGTTTGTGGACTTTGATATAGAAGAAGCCTTAGGTATGACTAAGGATATTGATCAATATATGTACGACCTTTCCAAAAGACTTTCAAAATAATTGTCTTGAAGGGTTACTAGACAGGAGTAATACTAATGAGCAGAAAGACTAAGAAATTTTTATCATATTATAAGCCATACCTTGGATTGTTTGCGGCGGATATGTTTTTTGCCTTTCTTGCATCTGCCATTTCCCTGACATATCCAATAATCGTAAGATATATTACTAATAATGTATTGGTGAATTATGAGATTTCGGAGTCTGCACCTATTATTATTAAATTACTGTTTGCTATGATTGGATTGGCAGTATTAGAATATGTTAGCACATATTTTACGGCCTATAAGGGACATATGATGGGAGCCAAGATTGAGTATGATATGCGTACGGACATCTTTCAACACTATCAGAAGTTGTCCTTTTCCTTCTATGACAATCAAAAAGTGGGTCAATTGATGACAAGAATAACCAATGACTTATTTGATGTGACTGAACTTTGTCATCATGGACCTGAAGATATAATAATATCAATTATAAAATTTGCAGGAGCATTTTTTATATTAATTCAAATCAATGTGCCCCTAACATTAATAGTATTTGCTTTTATTCCAATAATGTTTACCTTTGCACTGTTAATGCGTAAGAGGATGCGAAGAGCTTTTAAGAGAAATAGGGAAAGTATTGCAGGTATAAATGCTCAAATTGAAGATAATCTATCTGGTATTAGGGTGGTAAAATCATTTGCCAATGAATCGGTTGAAATGGATAAGTTTGCCCTAGGAAATAATAGATTTGTGGAAAGTAAGCGAAATAGCTACAAGGCTATGGGAGCATTCCATTCAGGGCTTACCTTTTTTACAGCATTAATAAATGTTGCAGTTATAGGCGGTGGCGGACTGTTTATTGCTTATGATATAATCAATGTTGGTGATTTATTAACATTTTTATTATATGTAAATACTATGGTGGAGCCTGTAAGGAAACTTATTAACTTTACAGAACAGTTTCAAAATGGCATGTCTGGTTTTACCCGTTTTCATGAAATCTTAGAAATAGAACCGGACATAGTTGATAAGCCGGAGGCTATTACGGCTGATAAGGTAAAAGGGGTAATAGAATTTAAGGATGTATCCTTTAAATATAATGATGCAAAAGAAGAAGTGTTTCGAAATATTAATCTAAAAGTAGATGCAGGAGAATATGTAGCTTTAGTTGGCTCATCTGGTGTGGGAAAAACAACTATGTGTAGTTTGATACCTAGATTTTATGAGGTGTCAGAAGGATCAATTACAGTTGATGGCATAGATATTAGGGACATTAAACTTAAATCTCTTCGTAGTAATATTGGAATTGTACAACAGGATGTCTATCTCTTTGCTGGAACAGTTCTAGATAATATAAGTTACGGCAAGCCTAATGCTACAAAAGAGGAGATTATACAAGCAGCTAAGAACGCCAATGCCCACGATTTTATTATGGAGCTACCAGATGGTTACAATACAGATATTGGACAGCGAGGGGTTAAGTTATCAGGAGGACAAAAACAAAGGCTTAGTATAGCTAGAGTGTTCCTAAAGAATCCTCCGATACTAATCTTTGATGAGGCTACCTCATCACTGGATAATGAAAGTGAAAAGGTGGTTCAAGACTCCTTAGAAAAGCTTGCTAAGGATAGGACAACTTTTGTTATCGCCCACAGACTTTCTACCATTAAAAATGCACAAAGAATCTTGGTACTTACTGAAGATGGTATAAGTGAATCAGGTACCCATAAGGAATTATTAGATAAAGGTGGGGTCTACGCAGGTCTTTATAAACTATCATATGGTAAAGAAGAGTAAGAAATATTTATGGGCTGTCTCTTGACAGCCCATTTTAATGTTCTAAAAAATGCAATATATCTAAACTTGAAATCCTTTGGATTTTCGTAAAAAATTATGGAACTTATATGGTTACAAGTGCGTCTAATATACATAAAGGAAAGAAAAATATTGCATCCAAATTGTAATTTACATTGCAAAAAAGTACATGTATACTATAATTATCTTATAATTGGCGAAAATAAGATAATTATATAGGGGGATAATAGGATGCAAAAAGATAATCAAAATGACATCGAAAATAGTTCTCCTGCATATGAGATAGAAGCTTTAATCAGAGAATATGGCAACGATGTGCTTCGAACGGCATATATGTATGTCAAGGATATCCATACGGCAGAAGATATATTTCAAGAAGTCTTTATAAAAGTTAATAAAAACCTCTCTACTTTTCAGGGGAATTCAAGCATCAAGACTTGGATTATCAGAATAACCATTAATGCTTGCAAAGATTACTTAAAGAGTGCTTATAAGAGAAGAGTAGTTCCCATGATGGAGTATCAGGAAGATGCTATAGTAAGCCAATCTGATTTTGATGAGGTTAACAATCAAGATACAAATCAAATGATTAAAGATACAATTCTTTCCTTACCTGCAAAATATAAAGATGTAGTATTATGTGTCTATTACCAGGAGATGACCATTGCTGAAGCTGCACAGGCACTGGACATTCCTGAGGGAACTGCAAAGAGTAGGCTCTCACGGGCAAGGCAAAAGTTAAAAGATATGTTGGAAAGGAGGATATCAGATGAGTTATGATAAAATTAAAATAAACATCAAAGAAGTAGATGAACTGAATATAAAATCACATCTGAATACTTCCTTAGAAGCAGAGGGAATTAGTGTATCTGAGGATTTGATAAATAGAACTTTAGAAGCTATTAAAAGTGATAATGATCAGGATGTAGAGCTTGATAAAGCACCAGTCTTTATGTCAGGGCGAATAAGAACCCTGGTCACAGTTGTTGCAGCACTTTTGATATTAGCAGTTGGAATTAATGCGATTAGACTTAATATCCCTTATGGTATGATGTTGGATAATGCAACTGACCAAGCAAAAAGTTATGATAATACTACAGCTGAAAATGATATGGCTTTTTCTGAAGCCAGTGATCAATATGATGATTCGGTTGATGGCATAGACTCTTATAATTTGGATGCATATGAATTTACTACAAATACCGAAGATGCTGGTAAGGATACGTCCGTAAAGTATGGGGAAGCCACAGTAGGGGCACTGCCTGATAATGAGGTAGAAGACAAAGCAGAATTAACTGTCCACGGATACGAAATGACATTTACTGAGATGGTCTTAATAGAATCTGAAGCAGTAAAATCAATTACAATTACATCCATACTTGGCCAAGGGGAAAGAGAGATTACTGGTCATGATGAAGTTAAAGAGTTTTATTGGATGATGGATAATTATATTTATCAGCAGGGAAGTGGAGACTATGAAGATATGCTTTATACAGTAGACATTATTGGTGCTAGCTTAGATGGTCGACTTCTTATTGGTGATTCTAATATAGTAGTGGAACTTACTAATAAAGATGCTGTATCTCAGAGTATCTATACTGCTTCCGATCATGGCAAGCTTATAGAGGAAATGAAGAATTTTATAAATGATTAGTAAAAGGAGGTTATTAATAACCCCCATGGGGGATATTAATAACCTCCTTAAAATTTTTTGCTTTTTATTAGAGATTGTCCTTGTTATCGGAGTCTTCCTCATAAGAAGTGTCTGTATCAGTGGATTCTTCATTATAACTAGGCTCAGAATCATAGGACTTCTCCTCATCAGAGGTATCTGTAGTATCAGGATTTTCTTGTTCGTTTTCCTGATCCATCTGAATAGATACATATTCTCTGGATTCAGTGTTTAGGTCTGCATCTTCCTCTGTAAATGCTTCGATATCAAAATCATCATCAAAGTCTTCGTCGAAGTCATCATCAAAATCATCAGCGAAGTCTTTTTCTACGAATTTTTTATAAGCATAAAAGATTCCTGCTAGACCTGCACCAATAGTTAGTGTTCCAAATATAAACTTACAAAATTTTTTCATGTATTTAATCATCCTTTCATTTTGTTTATAATTATATACTATTCTATCATTATAATTCCTATAAGTAAAATAAGAAAATTAAATTATAATTATGTTTATATTTACTTTTGGGTACAAATATCATATTATAAGGTTGTACTAAAGATGCCAAGATGCGACTAGACATGACAAATATATTAGAGGAGGCAAGATATGGAGATGATGCATTTGTGGCTTGTTAAATTATGTGAAATAACCCTGTTATTATTTGAATTTGTAGGTGTATTTATCCTAATTATAGCAGGAGTAAAAGGAGTATTTAATTATATTCGGAAAAATACTAATACAAAGCTTGAGTTACTAAAAGGCATGGCTTTGGCTTTGGAGTTCATGATGGGAGGAGAAATCCTTCGTACTGTTATTGCAACTGGATGGAAAACCTTGGTAATTGTTGGTGGCATCATAGCAGTAAGGTTAGCACTTACATTTCTTATTCATTGGGAGATTAAGTCTGCAGAGCAGGAATTTGAGGCTATTGAGGCACTTAATAACCAGAAAAATGATATGGATTAATACCATATACAATCCTTAAGAAATTATTAAGGGGACAACTACATTTTGACAAAAAGTTACTGTTATGGTACTATATGTAGTAGTGATATTAAGAAGAAATGTACTTAAACACATAGGAGGAATCAAGTATGAAGAACAATCTAGGCAAGAGGACAGCCCTGATTATGGTATTGGCTCTTGTGCTAACACCATTTTTATGGTTACAGGGCGGATCCGATGCATATGCAGCGACACCATCCTTCAGAGAAAGCAAGATAGAGATTATTGGAGACGACGAAACTTACCAGTTGGATATTAAGGACAAAGTAGCTGGCAGCAAGTATAAATGGTCATCATCTAATACTAAGGTGGCAAGGGTGTCCAGTAAAGGTGTAGTTACTTCAGTTGGCAAAGGTACAGCAAATATAAAGTGTAAGATAACTTACCCATCAAATAAGACAAAGACCCTTACTTGCAAGGTTACAGTAATAATCCCTGCAACTAAGCTTGAGATTAATAATGCTACAGAAGTAAATGGTGCACACATCCTTTTGGTAGGCGATAGTTTTAATTTCAATAGGGATATAACTCCTTCTAATTCTTCTGATAAAACCTATTGGTCCATAGGTGGCGGTGATGAAGAGTGTATTGAGATTACCAATACTTCAAGTGGTATTGTTAAGGCAAAAAAGCCTGGTAAGGTCATCCTAAAAGCAACAGCAGCAAGAACAGCTACTGAGAAGGATGCAGCAAAGAGTATAGTTGATGATGCTATTATTATTGAAGTAGTAGGACCATCTGCAACTGTTAACTCTGCTGAGATAATAGATAGTACAGTTATTGAAGTGAAATTTGACAGCCCAGTAGATCCTAGTACAGTAATTGGGACAAATGGCACTTTGTTAGATAGTATTGCTATTACTCTAAAGAGTAATATAAAAGGGGTAATGGCTGCAGATCCAGGCAAATTAACTGCAGAACTTTCAAAGGATAATAAGACATTAACCATTACATCTAATAATAGATTTGATGGAGAATATGGAATTAACTTTACTAATAAAATAAAAACAACAGATGGAGTTGCCATACAAGATTATTATAAACAATTAAGGTATGAAGATAATAAACCTCCATATGTTGAAGAGGTTATTTTAGACGACTCAGGAATGATTGTAACAATTAAGTTCAATGAAGCTATAAATTTCTCAGGACTTAATGTGACAAATGCAGGAGTATTACCTGGTTCTTCTTCTATGACTATAGATCCTGTTACAGCAAGCTTTATAAGTAATAAGGGTAATTATGTTCCTAGTGAAGATAAGAGAAGTTTAACAATTAATTTATCAAATATTGCTTATACAGACTTTAATAAGATATTAACAGTTACTATAGCAGGTATAAAAGATATGGCCGGCAATCTGCCTGAGAATTATACATTACCTGTTTACCTACGTACAGATAATACCCCGAAACCACAGGCTAAGCTAATTACCATAGTTAGAACTGGCTATAATACTTTGACTGCAACCTTTGATCGTGCTATTCAAATAGGCGGCGTTGCATCTATAAGTGGCGGTTCAAGTGCTGTTGGTATTGTTGATGCTAAAGATCCTAAGAGAGTTAATTATATTATGAGTGACTCAGATGCCCTAAAGACTGGCCGTGTGACTGTAGCTGTAAGTGGTTGGCAAAGCTATAATGTTGATCCAAAAGATACTACTTCATATCAACAACATAATAGAACAGTTAACTTTGATGTTGATAGAACCAGTCCTAGGTTAGTAAGTCATGAGTTTGATGGTGCTACAGGTATCCTTACACTTACTTATAATAAAGAAGTTGCTCTATTTAGTAATAAAGGAGTCTTTAATGCAACCTTAGTAACTGTAAATGAAGAGATTAGACCTAATAATAATATTGATTATACAAGTCTTGCTTCAGATGATCCTAAGGTAATAAAGATTCAGTTAAGTAATATGAGCTTCTTAGGTAACTATACATTTACCTTATCCAAGAACTTTGTTATGGATAACTTCAGAAACTACAGTATAGAAAGAACAATTACTATCAGTAATACAAGTGGGGCAGATTTGGAGCTTCCTGGACCATACTCAATTGCTCAGTCCTCCAGTAATCCTAGTCAGATTTACTTGGAATTTGCCAATAGATTGGATCTGGCTTCTGCACAGGATGTAAGGAATTACACTATTCCAGGAGTGACAGTATTAAGTGCTAAGGTTGTTAAAAACACAAATGAAAGTGGTGCTACTGTGGTACTGACCGTTGCAGATGGGTCTATTGATATAACAATAGAAAGACCTATAAAGATATCTGGTGTAACTAGCTATAGTGGAACATTTACACCAATAACTAACTTTGAGTCAGTAGTATTATTAAAGGATAATAAGAAACCTTATTATATTAGTCCACCTGTATTTGATAAGAACAATCCTTATGAAATCCGCTTAAGATTTAGTGAGGAAATAACAGGATCCATGACTGTTAAAGTAACTCAGCCAGTTGGTTCTTATAATTATGAGATTGGTAATACTGTAACCACATCAGGAAATGATGTAATCATAACATTAAATGGTCAGCCATCTAATAATACATACTTAAGAATCGACATACTTGATAACAAGATTGTGGATGTAAGTGGCAATCAAGTGTCTCCTATGAATAATCAACTTGGTCTAGTTGTAATGTACTAATAATTTAATATAATAGTAAAAGATGCACCTCCAGGTTAATAAATACTTGGAGGTGCATTTTCTATTATGATTTGCTACTTTTGAGGGAAAGTTCTTGTAAAGATGTCGCTATCATTTAGCAAGCTCTCTATGGTTTCAAATCCCAGTTGTTTTAAGAGTTCAATAACATAGGGGTTATCAATAGGTGTAGGAAAGGAGGCACTATCCCCATATTTCTCAACGTTTTTTCTTCCTTCCTCATGGGGAATAAGGGTTTTTGGTCCTCCCACACAGCCACCCTCACAGCCCATTCCTTCATAGAAATTCGCTGAAGTTTTTCCAGCCATTATATCTTCTATTAATCTCTTGCATGCTTTTACCCCGTCGGCTTTTTGGGTCTGTATTGTTATCTTTCTAGTAGGGTTTATTCTTTCTAGAGTCAGTTTAACTGCTTCGCTTACTCCGCCAGTATGGGCGTATATTCTACCGGCTCTAGAGGAGTGATCCTTCTCGCTTTCTTCCATCTTGGCAGGATTAATATCCATAATATTAAAGATGTCCTGTATCTCTTGAAAAGTTAGGACATAGTCTATGGCATCTGCTATGTCTTTGTCCCTTGCTTCGGCTTTTTTGGCTAGACAGGGGCCTATGAATACAGTCAGTGCATCGGGATACATAGCTTTAACAGCACGGCCACTGGCTATCATAGGAGATACTGAGGGAGGAACATGGGGAACTAGTTCATTATATATATTCTTTATCCAGGCTATCCATACAGGACAACAACAGCTTGTAAGTTGATAATCTTCTTCGGTTTGTATGTTTTTATCAAATTCCAAGGCTTCCTTAAGGGTCAGGATATCTGCAAATAAAGCTACTTCAAGCATTCCATCAAATCCAATTTTTTTAAAGGCACTTCTTAGTTTGCCAGGTGTAACCTCCCTACTAAACTGTCCTAAAAATGCTGGAGCAATTAAGGCATAGACGAATCCTTCATGAGAACGAAAGGCTTGTAGGGCTGGAATAACATCCTTGCTAGAGGTAAGCTTCTTTCCGCGACATTCTTGAATGCAATAAGTACAACCTGAGCATAGTTCTTCATCTATCTGGATAACTCCGCTTTTGTCGGGGTTTATAGCGTGAAAAGGGCATACTTTAACACAGTGTCTATCATCATCTTGACAGTCACAAGTATCGGTATACCAGACTAGGGGGTGCTTATTGGGATGAAGTAAGCAGTCCAGTTGATAGGCATCGAAATTATCAAGGGTATTTATATATTCATCTTTACGGTCTTCTATTGTAGCCTTCAATAATTCTTGATATAGCTCTTCAAATGTTTTCATTTATATACACCTCAAGGTTTTTATACTTTTATGTATTATCTGCAAAATACACTGCTTTATACCAATCTTTCCTTTACTAGAAAGTTTATTTGTCATATAATTGGCTTATGCTAAGCTTGTTAATGAATATAAGTGGCAGCGTTGGTAATTATAATTAAAAAAAGTTTGGAGAAGTAAATTGAAGGAAATTAATAAAAAGCGTATAGTCATTGTAGCTTGGGTTATTTTTTATGTTTATGTTTTATTGTTGGCATATTTCTTGTTTTTCAGTGAACGTTATGGAAGAGATATGGTTACAGAAAACTATAATTTAAGGCCTTTTAGAGAAATTAAAAGATTTATTAAGTATAGAGAACAGATTGGCATTGAAGGGTTTTTAGTTAATATCTTGGGAAATGTGCTTGCTTTTTCCCCATTCGGCTTTTTACTTCCTCTACTTAATAGTGCTTACCGGAAATTTTATAAAATAGCCATATTAAGTATTCTCTTTAGCTTGGTAGTTGAGCTTTCTCAATTAATTCTTAAGGTTGGTGTGTTTGATGTTGATGATATTTTCTTAAATTCAATCGGTGGAATAATAGGATATTTAAGTTTTTTAATTTTTCATGCTATATACAAAAAGATATATGGACAATCATTTTAATCTTATAGTGGTAAAGGGGGAATTATAACTATGTTTTTTAAAAAGAAAGAAATGATTCAGTTCTCCGGAAGAAGTCATACACGTTTAGGTATACTGGCGGCGGTTATTGGAATTATTGCTGTTATTGGATTTATTGCCACTAGTCTGGTATCTAGCTCTTATAATGGTCAAGGGGGAATTGCTATAGGTATAGCAGGGCTTGGCTTATTTGCTGTATCTTTATTTGGTTTTTATATTTCCCTTAAGGCTTTAAAGGAAAGAGATATATATTACAGGTTCCCTATTATAGGTATAAGTACAAATGGTTTTATAATGATTACACTTATGATCTTATATATTTTGGGTATAGCATAAATTACATTTTTGATACAGAAAGGTGATAAAAGATGAGTATTTGGCAAGAAGAAAAAGATGAAGTTATTGAACGTTATGGTCTGGCCATGGACCGTATTAGGGAGATAGAGAAGGAAGATGCTGTAAAAGAACCTTTAAGAGATTACTTTCAAAAGCTTGCAGGGTTTCTTGTAATGGTTGATAACCTAGCAGCCATGATAAGAGATGGGGCATATGAGAAGCTATCTTTTGAAGAAGTAAAATCTTTAAATATTTCCCTATATAATGATATTATAGAGGACAACTATGAACTAAGTTATGCAAACCCTTCCTATGCCTGTGGTAGATTAGGTAAGAGATATGGCAAGCTTTTATCCTTTTTATACACAGAACTGAGAGGAACAATTATCTTTGCTTATGAGCAGCATATATATCTTCACACTATATATCTTGAACTTTTTCTACAGATATATGGTTTTGCTTGTTGGGAAGATGAATTTGCTTTAAAGGATATGAAAAGGGCAATTAAGGATTTCATGCATGACTATTGTGAACTTTTAGTATATGAAAGAACTAGGGAAACCACTGATCCAAATTGCTCCTTTGCCAAGGATATTATTATGGAGTCAGATTTAAATAATCTTACCTACCTATACAAATATGGGGATTATATTTCCGATAGTGAGATAAGAACAGCAGAGTTTATTAATAGCTTATCAGATGAAGAGATTCAGTCCATGGCTGATACTTATACTTCTGGTTTTAGTCGTGGTTTTGAAGTAGGTAATTTGGATCTTGGTAAAAAATCCACTGTGAATATAAGATATCAGATTGGCTTTGAAAGGGTAGTACGCCGTGCAATACTTAATTTCAAAGAACTGGGATTAGAGCCAATTATTTACAGAGCAGCTTATCTTGCCATTAATAAAAGGCAACATCTAAAGATTGGTTATCATGGATCATCACCTAATAAGCAATACGATTATGATCATCGTTTTGATATTGGTATATTCCTTGACTCGGCATTTAAGAGGCGAATGGTTGAAGCAAGAAAGGCAGCAGTGGAGAAGATGAAGAATCTGGCCTCCCAGTATGCAGGACCTTCCTTAATAGAGGTTTTTGGGGAAGAATTATTCTCTCCTTTAGATAAGCCAGAGGCTATAAAGCTTAATAAGACTCAACAGAAGTTAATGACTCAGTATTATAATGAAGTGAGATTATTGGACAAGGAATATTATAAGATGGATGAAATATCATTTACCATTATATCTTATCCAATACCAGAGATTGGCCAGGATTTTGAAGCTATATTTGCAGAAACAGTAAAGGTTAATACCCTTGATAATGATAAATACCAAAGAATACAGCAATCAATTATAGATGTTCTTGATAAAGGGGAATATGTCAAGATCTTAGGAAAAGGCAAGAACAAAACAGACTTAATGGTAAGACTTTATCCTCTGGCAGATGGGGATAAAGAAACTAACTTTGAAAACTGCTTAGCTGATGTAAATATTCCTGTGGGAGAGGTTTTCACTTCACCTTGCCTAGAAGGAACTAGGGGCCTTCTTCATGTTCCTTTGGTCTATCTTAATGATTTGGCCTATCATGAATTGGAGCTTACCTTTACTGATGGACGTATTAGTGATTACTCATGTAAGAATTATGATGATGAAGATAAGAATAAGAGTTTTATAAAGGAAAACCTTTTATACAACCATGAAAGTCTACCTATAGGTGAATTTGCAATCGGTACCAATACTACCGCTTATATGATGGGTAAAAAATTTGATATTGCTCCTAGACTTCCTATTCTCATTGCTGAAAAGACAGGGCCTCATTTTGCTATTGGAGATACATGTTATTCCATGCGAGAGGATGTGAAGGTATATAAC
Source organism: Clostridiales bacterium (assembly GCA_012520635.1). GTDB lineage: Bacteria > Bacillota > Clostridia > Lachnospirales > Lachnospiraceae > Mobilitalea. The sequence continues at coordinate 24,202 of JAAYNY010000126.1, forward strand.
CCTGATGGGAAAGAAATTGTTGCAAGGGATAATGAGATAAGTTTGCTAAGAAAGACAAATCCTGATAAGGCGTATTTTAATTGTCATACTGACATAACCCTACCTTATGATGAGATAAAGGAGATATCAGCTGTAACTTATGATGGTACAGTTATTCCTATAATTAAGGATTCAAGGTTTGTGCTTGAAGGTACCAAGGAGTTAAATGAGGCATTTGATGTTGTGTAAAAATGATTAAGAAGTGTGCTAGGAGGATGTGAATGTTAAGGATTGAGAATTTCTCTAAGAGCTACAAGGGAAAAAGGGCTGTGAATCAGTTAAATCTTAAAGTTGATGGTGGAGATATATTTGGCTTTATTGGACATAACGGTGCAGGTAAAACTACAACCATAAGATCAATTGCCGGAGTCTTAGATTTTGAAGAGGGAGATATTTTTATTAATGGTCTATCCATAAAGAAAGATCCTGTAGGCTGCAAAAAGATATCAGCTTATATTCCCGATAATCCTGATTTATATGAACACTTAACAGGTATAGCCTATTTGAACTTTATAGGAGATATTTATGAAATAAATAAGAATGACCGTGAGAAAGCTATAGAAAAATATGCTGATGCATTTGAGCTTACCTCTAATCTGGGAGATATGGTAGCAACATATTCCCATGGAATGAAACAAAAGCTAGCTATTATATCAGCGCTTATACATAGACCAAAGCTTCTGATATTAGATGAACCTTTTGTAGGCTTAGATCCAAAGGCTTCTTTAACTTTGAAGAATATTATGAAGGAATTATGTAATAATGGTAGTTCCATATTTTTCTCAACCCACGTCTTAGAGGTGGCAGAAAAGTTATGTAATAGAATTGGTATTATAAAGGGTGGAAATCTTGTGACATGTGGGTCTACTGAAGAAGTAATTGGTGATTCAAGTCTTGAGAATGTGTTTATGGATTTAATTCAGGAAAAAATGTAGAAGATTAAGATAGTAAGGAGATTCTAATAGATGAAGAAAGTAATGCCTTTAGTAAGGGTACAATTATGGGCTATGATAGCAGGATTTTTTGCTATAGGTGAGCAGAGGAAAAAGAAGACCAAGGCATTATTTGTTGGCTTTGCTTTTTTCTTTCTTATGATGAGTGGAACATCTTTCTTTTATGCATATGGACTAGGCACTTTACTGAATACATTTAATATTATTAATGCTTTGCCTTCTTTGTTTATGGCACTATCTAGTGTAATGGTGCTCTTTACTACGGTTTTTAAAGTAAAGGGAACTATATTTGGCTTTAAGGATTATGACATGGTTATGTCCTTGCCGGTAAAAAACAGTGAAGTTGTGGCCAGTAGATTAATTTTACTTTATTCAATAAACCTAGTATTTGTTTTGATAGTTATGCTGCCTATGACGGTGGCATATGGAATAATAGCTAATCCCAATTGGGTATTTTATTTGTATAGCATAATATCAATTTTTCTTATTCCCCTATTACCAATAATAATAGCATCAATATTGGGAACTGTAATAACATATGTGGCCATGGGCTTTAGATATAGTAACGCTATATATATGGTTCTATCCTTTATCCTGTTTTTTGCATTAATGATCATACCTTTCTTTATGCAAGGATCAGAGGAAGCTTTTGCAAAAATCCATCAAGTAATATCTAATCAAATTAATAATCTTTATCCATTGGCAGCTTTATACTCTAGGGCTGTTAACGATTATGATTTGGCATCCATGATTATATTTGCCATAATTTCAATAGTTGCTTTTATGGTCTTTTCTTTAGTAGTAGGGAAATCATTTGTAAGAATAAATACACTTATTATGACAGGATCCCATAGGTCAAACTATAAGCTGGGAGAACTAAAGACCTCTTCCCCTATGAAGTCTCTATTCAAAAAGGAACTAAAGCGTTATTTTGCCTCAAATGTTTACGTAATGAATACGGTATTTGGAATGCTTATATTGGTTATAATGGTTATTGCCTTACCATTTATAGATACTAATACCATTGTAGAAGGCATAGATGTTGCAGGTGCAGTAGAAGATATCATACCAGTAATTATAACATTTTGTATATCAACCTCCTGTACAACTATGGCCTCCATATCTATAGAAGGGCAGAATCTATGGATTACAAAGAGTTTACCAGTGTCAGTGAAAAATATATTTCTATCAAAGATATTAGTCAATCTATTTATACTTTCTCCAGGGCTAATATCTACCATTGCCATAGGAATAATACTAAAGATTAACTTTGTCCAAAGTCTTATTACCATCCTTACTGTGATTGTGTTTTCTTTATTTGTGGCACAGTATGGATTGGTTATAAACTTAACTTTCCCTAATCTTAAGTGGTCTTCTGAGACGATTATAGTAAAACAAAGTACATCGTCAATGATTTCTATATTTAGTGGAATGGCTTTGGTAGGAGTTCAAGTAGCCTTATTGGTGGCAATGGGAAGTTCTTTGATAGCTAACCTAATATTTATTGGTATTTTATTAATTTTAAACTTGCTCCTATACAAGAGATTAACTGGTAGAGCTATTAGGCAATTTGAAAAGTTATATTAAGATAATTTTTACTTATATATGAAAGTTTATTTATTAGGACTACTAATAAGAAGGATAAGAATATTTCTGCTGAAAGATTACCATCCTTATGCTAGAATGATGTCAGATAGATAGGTGTAATAGTTGGCATAAACCAGCAAGTCACAAGGACTTGATGTGAATGGAGGATTATTATGGATTATAAGCAGGCAGGAGTAGATATTGAGGCTGGCTATAAGGCAGTAAGCCTTATGAAGGAACATATTAAGAAAACTATCCGTCAGGAAGTCTTATCAGACATAGGAGGATTTTCTGGTGCTTTTTCCTTGAAGAAATATATGCATATGGAGAGCCCCACCCTTGTATCTGGAACCGATGGAGTTGGCACAAAGTTAAAGATTGCCTTCTTACTTGATAAGCATGATACTATTGGGATTGATTGTGTGGCAATGTGTGTTAATGATATTGCTTGTTCAGGGGCAGAACCTTTATTTTTCTTAGACTATATCGCTTGTGGTAAGAATGAACCTACAAAGATAGCTGATATAGTAAAGGGTGTGGCTGAAGGTTGTAGTCAGTCAGGAGCCGCATTAATAGGTGGTGAGACAGCAGAAATGCCTGGTTTTTATCCTGAGGATGAATATGACTTGGCAGGATTTGCTGTAGGTATAGTAGATCAGAAGGAACTGATTACTGGTAAAGATGTTAATAAGGGAGATGTCTTGATAGGTATTGCATCTTCCGGTATCCATAGTAATGGTTATTCCTTGGTAAGAAAAGTATTTGGAATGGAAAGAGACATTTTAGATAAGTACTATGAGTCTCTTTCAGGAACCTTAGGAGAGGCTCTTCTTACACCTACTAAAATCTATGTAAAACCAATACAAGAGTTAAAGAATCAAAAGATAAACATTAAAGCTTGTAGTCATATAACCGGAGGAGGATTCTATGAGAATATTCCAAGAATGCTGCCAGAGGGAATGTATGGACTGGTTCGCAGGGATAGCTATGAGCTACCTTCTATATTTAAGATGCTTCAAAAGGATGGTAATATAGCTGATGAGGCAATGTATAATACCTTTAATATGGGAATTGGAATGGTTATTGCAGTGGCAGCTGATCAAGCAGATCTTGCCTTAGATATTCTGACTAAAGCAGGAGAGAAGGCATATATACTAGGTGAAGTTCTTGAAGGAGCTGGAGGTATAAAGTTATGCTAAGACTGGCGGTTTTGGTATCTGGTGGAGGAACCAACCTGCAAGCATTATTAGATAAGATGGACCAAGGAAAGCTACCTAATGTATCCATTGAGGTGGTAATTAGTAGTAAGGAAGATGCCTATGCAATACAGAGAGCTATTACTCATGGTATTCCATGGACAGTTATAAATAAAAAGCAATATGAAGATAAAGAGAAATTCGATGAGGCTTTTTATAAGCTGCTTAGAAGTTATAAAGTTGATTTAATAGTCTTGGCTGGATTTTTGCTGATATTACCAAAGAATGTTGTAGAACATTATAATAATAGAATAATTAACGTTCACCCTTCCCTTATACCTGCATTTTGTGGGAAGGGTTTTTATGGACTAAAGGTTCATGAAGCTGCTCTTGAACGGGGAGTAAAGGTGACAGGAGCCACGGTGCATTTTGTGGATGAGGGTACTGATACCGGTCCTATTATTCTCCAAAAACCAGTGCCTGTCTTGGATGAGGATACACCTGAAACCCTACAAAGAAGAGTTATGGAAGAGGCTGAGTGGGAGATTATGCCTGAAGCTATTAGGCTTATATCAGAAGGACAAGTTACTATCAAAGATAATAAAGTAATTATAGACAGCCGTTAAAGATAAGTATATGTGATTTTAAGTGGGAGGTATTGGAATGAAAGTTTTAGTTATAGGTGGCGGAGGAAGGGAGCATGCTATAGTCTGGAAGGCTTCTAAAAGCCCTAAGGTAGAGCAGCTTTATTGTATTCCCGGTAATGCTGGAATTAGCCAATATGCTAAGTGTATTGATATATCTATAGATGATTTTAAGGCTATGGCTGATTTTGCCCTTGCAGAAGGAATTGACCTTACAATAGTAGGACCTGATAATCAATTGGCAGCTGGTATCGTTGATGTATTTGAAGAAAAGGGTCTTCGTATCTTTGGACCTAGAAAGAAAGCAGCTGTTATTGAAAGTTCCAAGGTGTTCTCAAAAAACTTAATGAAGAAGTATAATATACCAACAGCCAGTTATGAAACCTTCGAATCATCCCATGAAGCAATCGCTTATTTAAAGGCAAGCAAGTATCCCATTGTCCTAAAAACTGATGGATTGGCTCTTGGAAAAGGAGTTCTTATCTGTAAGGATTATGATGAGGCTGTACATGGTGTTAAGGCAATCATGGAGGATAAGCAGTTTGGAAGTGCAGGTAATCATATAGTCATTGAAGAATTTATGACAGGACCTGAGGTATCTGTTTTGGCTTTTTGTGATGGAAGCCATATATTACCCATGACCAGTGCACAAGACCATAAAAGAGCAAAAGATAATGATGAAGGATTAAATACTGGTGGAATGGGAACATTTTCACCAAGTCCCTTCTATACTGGAGAAGTTGATAGATTTTGTAAGGAACACATTTACCAACCTACTATGGATGCTATGAAGGCTGAAGGTAGAGATTTTGTGGGAATATTATTCGTAGGATTAATGCTTACTGAGGATGGCCCTAAGGTACTGGAATACAATGCACGTTTTGGAGATCCAGAAGCACAAGTGGTTCTACCTAGACTTAAAAATGATTTGGTGGAAGTATGTGAAGCCTGTATTGACAAGAAGTTAGATCAAGTTACTTTATCTTTTGAGGATAAGGCAGCAGTATGTGTTGTTCTTGCTTCAGATGGCTATCCCTTAGAGTATGAAAAAGGATTTGAGATAGAGGGTCTTGATTTCTTTGATAATAAATCTGATTATTTTATCTTTCACGGAGCAACAGTCAGCGAAAATGGAAGGACTCTTACCAACGGAGGAAGGGTTCTTGGTGTTACTGCCATGGGCGGAGATTTGAAAGAGGCTAGAAGTAAGGCCTATGAGGCGGCAGCTAAGGTTAATTTTGATAATAAATATATGCGCAATGATATAGGAAAGGCAATTGATAATATCTAATATATAGTCTGTAGTAACTGATTAATTGGAAATGGTTACTACAGACTTTTTTTCTTGTTTTATTTTATCGGTTAAATGGACTTTGCTGGTATTAAATAGCAATATTTTCTTGACTGAGGCAGTGATTTAGTGCATTATTTAGATATTAAAAGTTAGTTGGAAATAAAAAGGGGGATTAAAATGAAAAAAATTACTTTATATTCATCTAAATACGGAACATCAAAAAGGACAGCAGAACGTTTGAAAAAAGAAGGAGTGGTTTCTTCTTGTATAGATTTAAGTGCAAATCAAAGTATTAATATAGGAGATTATTCATTGATTGTGTTAGGGGGCGGTATTTTTATGGGCCGCTTGACTAAGAAACTAACAACATTTACCAAAAAAATGCCAGGGATTTGAAAGGGAAAAAAGTTATATTGTATAGTCATGGATTGATTTCAGAAGCCGATTATAATGATATTATAACCAGATCGGTAGGAAATCAATTAAAAGATTCTGATTTTCAAAGTATTTATCTCGGTGGGGAATTAGACGTGGAGAGTTTGGGATTCCTAAACCGAGCTATGTTAAAACAAATTGCAAAGGAGAATAATTTAGATCCTTTACATCCAAATACATTAAATGAGGAGTCTTATCAGAAGTTAACTACAATGATTAATGATAAGATTTAAAATGGAGGAGCTTCTTAATATGAAAAAAGGATTGTTAATAGGGGTTTTAGTCTTAATAGTATTGGTGGTTAGTGGATCTTTAATTATGCTACAAAAAGAAAAGAAAGAAGTAAATAGTCTAGTATATGAGATTATCAATATGGGAGAAGTGGCAGATGGATACTATGAAGGGGAGGTATCAACCACTCTTATATCGGTAAAAGTAGGTGTACTTGTTAAGGACAATAATATTGAAGAAATTGAAATCATAAAGCATGATAATGGAATGGGAGCTAAGGCAGAGGCAATTATTGACCATATGGTAAAAAATAATACATATGACGTAGATGTAGTAAGTGGAGCAACATTTTCAAGTAAGGTAATCAAGAATGCTGTAAATAAGGCACTGACAAAGGGGATAAATCAATAAAAAAGAAAGTGAAAAGCTATATTTAGACAATGAAAAACAAGATGATTATTGTAGGTTGAAGAGTTCACCGTTTGTTACATCTTATGACATCAAATCCGTTAAATGCCACATATCTGCCATACTTGTTTTTTAAAATAAACAGGAAATATCGACACCATGTTTTGTGGTTTTCGCTTGAAAGGAGTATTGATGAAGAAACGGTTTTGTCACAAATGGATTATATTTATCCTTTGTATTGGAATGTTATTGCCTAACAATATAAATAATTCAAAAGTGGCTGCGTCCGAGAAGGGGACGGTGACAGCCGGCACATTAAATGTGAGAACAAAACCATCAACATCAAGTAATAGAGTCCAACTTGATGATGGAACTTATGTGTTTCTACGTAATGGAGAAACTGTAACAATACTTGATAAAGATGGGGTTTGGTATTATGTATCCTTAGTGTTTAATGGAAAGACAGTTAAGGGTTATGTACATAGTGATTATATTAAAGTAAAGCAAACAGCCAAACCTACACCTAAGCCTACGCCAAAACCCACACCAAAACCAGAGAGTGGTACTGATAAAAGTGAAGCTGGGTATAAGCATGAAGCTACTGTGACAGCAGCATCATTAAATGTTAGAAGTGGTCCTGGTACAAGTAACTCAAGGGTAGGATCTCTAAAAAAGAATAATAAAGTAACTGTTATCGGTGAGGGTTTAGATGGAAAGACAAAATGGTATAAGATAAGCTTTACCGATAATGGAAAAAAGAAGACAGGTTATGTATCAAGTCTTTATATAAAACTTGGTCTAAAAAAGAATATAAAGGGAAAAATAACTGCTTCAAAAGTAAATATAAGAAAAGCAGCAGGGGATAAATCTGCTTATCTTAAGAATGATAAAGGTAATATAGTATCAATTAAAAAGAATAAATCAGTTACCATTATGAGTGAAGTAACATCCTCTGGTGCAAAATGGTACAAGATATCGTTTAAGATAGATAGTAAAAAATATACAGGTTATGTGCCGGCCTATCAGGTTGGATTTAGAGAAGAGTCTAGTCCTACTCCGACTCCAAAACCTACTCCGACCCCAAAGCCAACACCAAAGCCGACACCAACACCAAAACCCACACCAACGCCTAAGGTGGAGCCGTCCCCAACACCTATAGTGACGCCTACACCCCTTCCTCAGGCTACGGTAACACCTACACCTAGTCCGACCCCAACTGCAACACCAACACCAACGCCGATTCCTATACCAACACCAATGCCTGAGCCAGACAAGATTCTTGAGATTCCAAACAATCCTGTTTATTCTTATGTATATGGACCTTTAGATGGTTTTGTATGTAATACCGTGTATCTTAATGTTTATGAGAATATTGCAGCAAGTCAGGATTTCTTGTATGATGCCCATAGCCAACCGATTGTGCTTGTCAGTGGACAAGAGATAGATGTTATAGAGGCTATAAGGGTAAATGGTGAAGTGTGGTATAAGGTTTCCTTTGGCAGTGATATAACAGGACATGTAAGAGGAGAATATGTCTATATCGGGTCTGAATTACCTAGAGGCATAGAAAATCCATGGAAACCAGTGCAGACACCAAATCTGCCGACTCCAGCACCTACACCGACTCCGCCCCCCCAAGTTCCTGATAATTTGGATTTTGAGGCAAGTCTTATAGCAGAAGGTTTTCCTGAATCATATAAAGATGCTTTAAGATCTCTACATAGAATGCATCCTAATTGGGTCTTTAAAGCTTACCATACTGGACTTGATTGGAATACAGTTATCGATCATGAAAGTATACCAGGTAAGAACACAATACCTAATTCAAAGAGTGTGGAATGGTTATCCTTTGCAAATGGAGCTTATGATTGGAAAAAAGATAAATTTGTTGTATATGATGGTTCATATTGGGTAACAGCTTCAAGGGAGGCCATAGAGTATTATATGGATCCCAGAAACTTCCTTAATGAAAGTGAGATTTTCCAGTTTGAACTACTTAGATACCAAGAGCAGTATCAGAATAAGAAGGGTGTTGAAAATGTATTAAAAGGTACGGCATTACATAATACATCTTACTCCTTCATTGATGATTCAGGTAATATTAAATCTTACACATATGGCGAGACATTTATAAAAGCTGCGGAGTATTCTGGAGTAAGTCCTTATCATTTGGCTTCTAGAGTAAAGCAGGAAGTAGTAACAGGACCATCAACCTTAAGTAACAGTGTGTCAGGTACATATAAAGGTCATGAGGGTTACTATAATTACTATAATATTGGTGCTAATGATAGCCCTGGCGGTGGAGCCATAGCCAATGGTCTAACATATGCTAAGAATGGTACTAAGAATGCAGCAACTAATGAAAAGTATCTGATACCTTGGACAAATCCCTATAAGTCAATAGTGGGAGGTTCATATTTCCTTGGAAGCAGTTACATTAATAGAGGACAAGATACGGTTTATTTACAAAAGTTCAATGTAACACCTGTATCTACTTACTTTCATCAGTATATGACTAACGTTGAGGCACCATGGGCTGAGTCTAAGAAGATTGCAGCCGCATATAGGAATATGGAAGAGTCACCAATCGTGTTCTCTATTCCTGTATACCTAAATATGCCTAGTAACCCATCACCAAGGCCAACTACTAAATTTAATCCAAACAATAGATTAAGTAGTCTTGATCTTTATGATTTAAGTGGTAAAAAACTTGCAATCACACCTACATTTAACCAAACAGAATATAACTATTATCTCATTGTTGGAAATGAGATTGAAGCTATTGAGGTTAAGGCCAAGACTGTAAGTAAGAAGGCTAAGGTCTTTGGTACAGGTACTATTCCTCTAAATGAAGGAAATAATGAGATTTTAATACCTGTAGTTGCAGAGAATGGTGATATGGTAAATTATATTATAAATATTGTCCGGGAGTAATAATCAGCCCTTTGTAAGATCTAGAAGCTTTAATCATTTGTAGTTGAAAGAGGCTGGAATTACTGGATTAAATAGGACTCCGGCCGGGAAGGTAAAGTGTGTGCATATGCAGACTCCTCTCTGGCCGGAAATTCTTTTATAAAAATATATATTGATTATCAAAACATTATGTTATTATTAAATAAAAGGGGGAAGATTAATGAAAAGAGTAGTTAATAAAATCATATTTTTTGGCCTATTAATATTTATTGGAGGGCTTTTAAATACTCATATAATTAGTGCAGCTAGTGCAAATATAGAAGTTACAGCTGATGAGAATCAGGTGAATGTAGGTGATAAGGTTCATGTTTATATTACCATTAGTTCAGATATTATGTTTGGTAATGTTGAAGCTAACCTTACCTACGATGAAGATATATTAGAATATAAAAAAGGCCTATCTTTTATTAAAGGTAGTAGTGGGTTCTTGAAAATTGCAGATATAGATTTATCTGAAGGTGCTGAAAATAGAAAATATGTCCTGGAATTTGAAGCCTTAAAAGTTGGCAAAAGTGATATTGAGTTTAACGGATCAATTATGGTATACGATTATGAATCAGGCTATCCCATGTCTGTATCTAGTAATAGCCTTGAACTAGAGGTAAAGGCGGCACATGAATCTTCTGATAATGCCTACCTAAGTTCCCTTAAGATAAGTCCCACTCAATTAGAACCGTCATTTGACAAGAATGTATTTGAATATAATACCAATGTAGATTATGAAACAGATAAATTAGTTGTTGTAGCCATACCTGAAGATGACAATTCAACCATTCGTATAACAGGTAATGATTATTTGAAAGAGGGAGAGAATAAAGTTGTTGTTACTGTGATAGCAGAATCAGGTAATGACATAGAATATACTATAAATGTATTTCGTGAAATCTCTTCTCAAGGAGTTGATACAGAACCTATAACACCAGATAAAAAACATGGTAATCTTCAGGTGCTAGCTTCTGATGATGAACTCTTTATTGAATATGCAGGTAAATATAAATTAATTGATCCACCAGCTGATGTTAAGATACCAAGTGGTTATACTAAGACAAGAATTATCCTATCAGATATTTCAATAGGAGTATATGCTCCAGAGCAATTAGATAGTGAGTTCTATTTGATATATGCGGAAAATGAACTTGGTGAAGCAGGTTTTTATCAGTATGATAAAGTAGAAAGAACAATGCAGCGATATATATCAGATAATCATATAATTCAAAGTCCAACGGATAATATAGATGAAGATATAATCCAGTCTGATGAATATAAGTCTAAACTTAGTAAAACAGCTATAATTATAGCAATACTTTCTGCTATATGCATATTACTATTAATTTTGTTAATTGGATTATTTATAAAGACTAGAGGAAAAAAGAGATAAAATGTTGACAAAGCAAACTACCTGTTATATTATATGTATAACAGGTATAACTTCAGTGGGCTTAACATATCATTTATAGCCAATATATACCTACTAATTAATAGATAAGAGGTGTTACGATGTATGTAAAGATAGATTTTAATAGTGATGAAGCTATCTATATCCAGCTAAGAAATCAAATCGTATATGGTATTGCCACTTCACAGGTTAGAGAAGGTGACCAGCTTCCGTCAGTTAGAGATCTGGCGGATTATATAGGAATCAATATGCATACGGTAAATAAAGCATATACTATACTTAAGCAAGAAGGTTATATTAAGGTAGATAGAAGAAAAGGTGCTATAGTAGATGTTAATGTTGATAAGATGCAGGCAATAAATGATATGAAAGATCAATTAAGGTCTACAATAGCGCAGGCCATCTGCAAAAATATCAGTTGTGAAGAAGTACACGAAGCAGTGAATGATATTTTTAATGAATTTGAAAGGAGGTAAATCCTATGTTATGCGATAGATGCCAGAAACGAGATGCACAAGTACTGTATACAGAGATTATTAATGGAGTAAAGGCAGAACAGCATCTATGTCAAGAATGTGCAACAAACTACACATCCTTTCAAATGGAAAAACCCTTACTAAATTCTGATTTGACTCTTAATAGTCTCCTATCTACATTGTTAGGATCATATGGTTCCAATGCAGGAATGAAATACGGAGAGAAGAAACAGGTCAATACATGCCATAACTGCGGTACTACTTTTGATGAATTTTTAAACAGAGGACGCTTTGGTTGTTCCCAGTGTTATAGAACCTTTCATAATGAATTAGATATGACCTTAAAAAGAATACAAGGAGCTGGAAGTCATACAGGAAAACGACCACATGGTTATGAATCTGAGGCAGATAAGGCGTTAGGAAATTTATCTGAAGAGGAGAGACTTTCTATAGAACTTCAGCAGGCAATTGAGAAAGAGGAGTTTGAAGAAGCTGCTAGATTAAGAGATTTGATTCGGTTAAAAAAGGAGGAGGCGGGTAATGCTTAAATGGTATGAGCAAATAGTACCTGATGGTGATGTCGTTATATCTAGTCGGGTAAGACTTGCTAGGAACTTGGAAAATTACAAGTTTTCCCCCCTTCTTACTGAAAAAGATGCCAGTAGATTAGTAGATGAGGTAAAAGGTCTTACTAAATATCTGACAGAACATGACGATAGAAAGTATTATTCATGTAATATAAAAACCTTAGGTGAAATAGACAAGATAGCCATGGTAGAGCGACATATAGTAAGTCCTCTACTGGCAGAAAAAGAACAGTCAACAGGCTTAATTCTATCCAATGATGAAGCTGTAAGTATCATGATAAATGAGGAAGATCATGTGCGAATTCAGGCTATAGTAGGTGGTATGGATCTTGATGGAGCTTATGAAATAGCCAATAAGATAGATGATATAGCATACGAAAATCTGGGATTTGCATATTATGAGAAGTATGGATATATGACATCATGCCCTACTAATGTTGGTACAGGGATGAGAGCCTCCTGTATGGTTTTCTTACCAGCACTTAGTGTAGCACGTATGATACCAAAATTAATCGAAGAAGTTGGAAGATATGGTGTTACAATTAGAGGAATTTACGGAGAAGGAACTAAAAGTTTAGGAAGTATATATCAAATTTCCAATCAGAAGACATTAGGTAACTCTGAAACAGAAATAATTGAAAGCCTGAAACGAATTGTTGATCAGGTTGTAAAACAGGAAAGAAAGAGAAGAGAATATATGTTGTCTCTTAATTTGGATGAGATAGAAGATCAAGTCTATCGTGCCTATGGTGTACTTAAGTATGCAAGACAGATATCATCTGATGATGCAATGACACTTCTTTCTCAGTTAAAATTTGGAGCAGATAGTGGATTAATAAAGTTTGATAGAGAATTTAATATCCATAAAATGATGATGGGGATTCAACCTGGAAGTCTACAGTGGACACTGGGCAAAAATGTGGGCAGTATGACCAGGGGTAAAGCAAGAGCTGAATATATAAGTAGAGAACTACCAACAATTATATAGAATATTAAGCTAAAAGTATTAGTACTCTTAGAAAGAATGGAGGACGTAAAGATGAATGATAGATTTACAGAAAGCGCCAAGAAGGCAATTAATTATTCAAGGGATATAGCTTCTCGACTTAATCACAATTACATTGGTACAGAGCATCTCCTAATAGGTCTTATGGAGGTTGAGGGAGTTGCACAAAAAGTATTGAATGAAAATGGTGTAACAGTAGATAAGTTGTTAGAGTTAGTTAATCAACTGATAGCACCAAGTACCGATGTGCAGATTATGGATGGTGGAGATTTCACACCAAGATCCAAACGAATCTTAGACAGAAGTCAATTAGAAGCTAAAAGGTTAAAAAGAGAGCAAGTAGGAACAGAACACATTCTACTGGCATTAATTAGAGAGACTGATTGCATTGCAGTTAGACTTCTAAATACACTTGGAATTAATGTTCAAAAGGTATATATTGATTTGCTAGCAGCTTCAGGAGTAGATATAAATGCTGCAAAGAATGAGTACGCTTCTACCAAGAATAAGGGTAAGGTAAAGTCATCTACACCTACACTTGATCAATATAGTAGAGATCTTACTGAATATGCCAAGGATGGAAAGTTAGATCCGGTCATAGGCAGAGAGAAAGAGATCCAAAGGGTTGTTCAGATATTAAGTAGAAGAACTAAGAATAATCCTTGCCTGGTGGGAGAACCGGGAGTTGGTAAGACAGCTATTGCAGAGGGTCTTGCTTTAAAGATAATTGAAGGAAATATTCCTGATACTATCAAGGATAAGAGAGTTGTAACTTTGGATTTATCCGGTATGGTAGCAGGTTCTAAATATCGTGGAGAATTTGAAGAAAGAATTAAAAAAGTTATTAATGAAGTTATAAATGATGGTAGTGTATTATTGTTTATAGATGAGCTTCATACCATAATAGGTGCTGGTGGAGCAGAAGGAGCTATTGATGCTTCTAATATATTGAAACCTTCACTAGCAAGGGGAGAGCTTCAGATTATTGGTGCAACAACCAGAGATGAGTATCGTAAATATATTGAAAAAGATGCAGCCTTGGAGAGAAGATTTCAACCTGTTGATGTGGAAGAACCATCTGAAGAGGAAGCAATTAGAATTATGTTTGGACTTCGTGACAAATATGAAGCCCATCACAAAGTTAGAATTACAGATTCAGCACTTACAGCAGCTGTTAAGCTTTCAAGTCGTTACATTAATGATCGCCACCTTCCTGATAAAGCCATAGACCTTATGGATGAGGCTGCTTCCAAGGTAAGGTTAAGTACCTATACCGCATCTCCAGAAACGCTGGATATAGAGAAGGAAATTGCAGACCTAGAAGTAGAAAAAGAGAAGGCGATTAAAGAAGAGGCTTATGAAAAGGCCGGTGAGATTAAAAAGCGTCAAGAAGTATTGCAGGAAGAGCTTGAGAAACAGAAAGTTCTTGAGGAAAAGAGAAGATCTGAAGATCAGCTTGTTGTTAGTGAGGCTGAAATTGCCGATATAGTATCTAGCTGGACAAAGATTCCTGTAAGAAAGCTTGAAGAAGAAGAAGCAACTAGGCTCCAAAATCTTGAGAAGATACTACATGAAAGAGTAATTGGTCAAGAAGAAGCTGTCTCAGCAGTAGCAAAGGCAATAAGAAGAGGCAGGGTAGGCTTAAAAGATCCTAATAGACCAATAGGTTCTTTCTTATTCCTAGGACCTACAGGTGTTGGTAAGACTGAATTGTCAAAAGCCTTATCAGAAGCAATGTTTGGTACTGAAGATTCAATAATTCGAGTTGATATGTCAGAATATATGGAGAAACATAGTGTAAGTAAACTGATTGGATCACCTCCTGGATATGTAGGATATGATGAGGGAGGACAGCTAAGTGAAAAAGTTAGGCAGAATCCATATTCAGTAATCTTATTTGATGAGATAGAAAAAGCTCATCCTGATATATTCAACATCCTATTGCAAGTACTTGATGACGGTCATATTACAGATGCACAAGGCAGAAAAGTAAGTTTTAAGAATACCATAATAATTATGACTTCTAATGCAGGTGCTCAAAATATTGTTTCACCAAAAAGACTTGGTTTTGCTTCTGTTGTAGACGAAAGTGAAGATTATAAGAGAATGAAAGAAGGGGTAATGGATGAGGTTAAGAGGATATTTAGGCCAGAGTTCATTAACCGTATTGATGAAATTATTGTCTTCCACTCTCTAACAAAGGACAATATTAAAGAGATAGTTGCCATCATGGTTAAAAATATTGCTAAGAGGAGTAAAACTCAAATCAACATAGAGTTAGAAGCTACTGATGAAGTTCTAGAGCATCTAGTAGAAGTTGGATATGATGAGAAATTTGGAGCAAGACCACTACGTAGAGCAATACAGACTAATATTGAGGATAATCTAGCAGAAGCTATTCTAGCAGGAGAAGTTAAGGGTGGCGATACTGTAAATGTAGATTTAGTGGATGGTGAAGTAGTGATAAAATCCATCCAGACATTGAATGAAGCATAATTCCATACAAATACTATTAGGAGGTCATACAATGGCTGTTATTGAAGAGTTAATACGTAAAGAAAAGGATGGGACATTAAGTTTCGGTAATTACTTGTTGGATGTAAAATCCAAGGTTTCTGACTTCGAATATGAAGGAGATTTGTATAAGGTTAAGACCTACAAAAAAATTACAAAGTTAGAAAGAAACGGGATGTTCGTATATGAATCCGTGCCGGGAACTGTTGTATTTAATATGAGTCAGAAAGAAAATGAAGTGACATTTGAGCTGGCGGGGAAAGATGCGGCTCAGATAACTTTGGAACTTGAGGCTGAAAAGGAGTATGAGATATACAAGAATGACTCTTTTTTAGGTCAAATGAGAACAAATTTAGGTGGTAAACTAATATTTAGTGTGGAATTAAAAGAAGATAAAAATGATTCTATTAAGGTGGTAAAGCTCTAAGATGGCTAAAGTGAAAACCATGTTTTTCTGTAAGGAGTGTGGCTACGAATCCTCCAAGTGGCTGGGACAATGTCCAGGCTGCAAAGAGTGGGATGTATTTGTGGAAGAGCCTATAGTTAGAAGGGGCAAAGCTACATCTGCATATAAAGATGCTAAGGAACCAGTCCTATTATCCGGTGTGAAGATAGAAAGTGAGACAAGGATTAGTTCGGGAATTGGAGAACTAGACCGTGTACTGGGGGGAGGCATAGTTCCAGGCAGTCTTGTTTTGGTTGGCGGAGATCCGGGTATCGGAAAGTCCACATTACTTCTACAGACTTGTCGTGAGATAGTTAATAAAGATAAAAAGGTATTATATATATCCGGGGAGGAATCCCAGGCTCAGATAAAGATGAGAGCAGATAGGCTTGGCGCATTTAGCGGCCAGCTTCTGCTCCTTTGTGAGACTAATCTGGATTTGATAGAGACTGTTGCTTCGAAACATCAGCCTAATATTATAGTTATTGACTCAATTCAGACTATGTATAAAGAAGAAGTATCATCAGCACCTGGTAGTGTTAGCCAAGTAAGAGAGGCTACAGCTACATTAATGCATCTGGCTAAAAACACAGGTATCACCATATTTATCATAGGTCATGTGACAAAAGAGGGTATGGTAGCAGGACCAAGGGTGCTGGAACATATGGTTGACACAGTGCTATATTTTGAAGGGGATAAGTATGCATCATATCGTGTACTTCGTGCAGTAAAAAATAGATTTGGATCAACCAATGAAATTGGTGTATTTGAGATGCAAAACTCTGGATTGGAAGAAGTAAAGAATCCATCTGAATATATGCTAAAAGGCCGACCAGAGGGAGAGCCTGGTTCTGTAGTAGCTTCGTCCATAGAGGGGACAAGACCAATTCTTGTAGAAGTTCAAGCATTAATTAGCCGGACAAGTTTTAACCTTCCAAGAAGAACAGCTGTTGGTACGGATTATAATAGAGTAAATCTTCTTATGGCAGTTTTAGAGAAACGCCTTGGTATACAACTGGGAGATTGTGACGCCTATGTAAATGTAGCAGGTGGTATGAGAATTACTGAACCTGCCATAGATCTTGGGGTAGCAACCGCCATTCTATCTAGTTTTAGAAACATCACCATAAGTGGAAATGCAATTGTCTTTGGTGAAGTTGGACTTACTGGAGAAATTCGTGCTGTTAATATGGCAGAACAAAGAGTTGTTGAAGCAGCTAAGATGGGATTTGAAGTATGTATCCTTCCCCAGGCAAACAAAGAGAATATAAAGAGCAAAACTGAAATGAAGCTTATAGGGGTAAAAAATATACAAGAGGTCATGGATTACATAAAAGAAAACAGGTAAAGAAAGGTGCGGTTATTAAGGTGAAAGATAGTAAGATAGATGCATGTTATATACCTGTATTTGACAAGATTGATAAATTTATTAAGAATGATACACCTTTAATAATAGCAATAGATGGAATGTGTGGTAGTGGAAAAAGTCATTTGGCTAACTTGTTAGTTAGAAAGTATGATTGTAATGTCTTTCATATGGATGACTTTTATCTTCCTCTGGAAATGAGGACAAAAGAGCGTTTGGCACAAGCTGGAGGTAATGTACATTATGAAAGATTTATGGAAGAAGTGTTAACTCCACTTAGTGACAATGAAAAGGTCATATACCAGCCCTATTTTTGTGGAGTGTGGAAGTATGGTCAGCCCATAGAAGTAGAGCCCAAAAAGCTTAACATAATTGAAGGCTCCTATAGTCTGCACCCACAGTTAAGTAGAAAATACACTTTATCAATTTTTTTGGAAGTGAAGAAGAATGAGCAGCTACAACGTATTCTCCATAGAGATGGAAAGGAAAAACTCCAAGACTTTATAGATAAATGGATTCCATTAGAAAATTTATATTTCAATCATATGAAAATTAGAAGCAAGTGTGACATTATTATTGATACTACACAGGCTAGCTGATTAGCAAGATGAAGATTTAAAAGAGCATCAACTTTAAATAAAATATAGGCATGATTAAAGCCAGCAAATTCTAAGTATAGGATTGCTGGCTTTTATTTTTGTCTATATTAAGTCAATATTGAAACATTAATTCTAACATAATGGCTTGTATAAATTAACATTATATGGTAATATATTAGCAATAAATTGGGTAAAAGATACATAAGGTGGAACTTGTTGTCAAAGAGATTTAAAAAATGATTGGTTAAGCTACTTAATCATAATGAAAAAAAGGAGGTAATCAAATGAAACAAAATAACAAACTAGTTTTAGTAATTCTTCTGTGTATGTCCATTGTGTCAACATTGTTTACTACTGAAGCAGAGGCAGCAGTAACGATAACATCCAATGAAACTGGCACCCATGGTGGGTACGACTATGAACTGTGGAAGGATTCTGGCAACACAAGTATGACTCTTAATGATGGTGGTACCTTTAGTTGTGAGTGGAGTAACATCAACAATGCCCTGTTCAGAAAAGGTAAGAAGTACAACGAGACTCAGACCCATCAGCAAATTGGAGACATAAAAGTAAAATATGGTTGTGACTATCAGCCAAATGGTAACTCCTACTTATGTGTATATGGATGGACAGTAGACCCCTTGGTTGAGTATTACATAGTTGATAGCTGGGGTAACTGGCGTCCACCAGGAGCACAATCAAAGGGTACTATTACAGTTGATGGAGGTACCTATGATATTTATGAAACAACTCGTGAAAATCAGCCATCCATCAAAGGTACTGCAACCTTCCAGCAATATTGGAGTGTGCGTACATCTAAGCGTACAAGCGGAACCATATCTGTAAGTG
Source organism: Clostridiales bacterium (assembly GCA_012520635.1). Lineage (GTDB taxonomy): Bacteria > Bacillota > Clostridia > Lachnospirales > Lachnospiraceae > Mobilitalea. Next base: position 43,200 of record JAAYNY010000126.1, read on the forward strand.
ATCACTTTAAGGCATGGGAGAGTAGAGGAATGCGTATGGGTAAGATGTACGAAGTAGCCTTTACTGTTGAAGGATATCAAAGTAGTGGAAAGGCCAATGTTCACACCATGTCGGTAGTAATTAACGGTACCGATGACGATGATGATGAAGAAGTAGATTATGGCGTAAGAAGTGCCTTTAAGGCAATTGAAGCTGAAGAATTTAATACAACTACATCTTCTACCCTTGAGACCATTGGTACTGGTATGGGTGGAGATGGAATAGGATACATTGAAAGTGGAGATACCATAACCTACCGTGATATTGATTTTGGAAGCGGAGGTGTATCTACATTTAGTGCTATAGTCGCCTCTGAGCAAAATACAAATATCCAAATTAGGTTAGGAAAAGCAGATGGAACTCTTTTAGGCACCTTGACTGATGTTTCCACAGGAGGCTGGGACGACTATGAGACCAGGTCAACCAAGGTTAGTAATGTTACAGGTAAGCAGGATATTGTATTAGTATTCTCAGGACCTGTCAATGTTGATTCCTTTATATTCTCATTAGAAAGTGCTAGCAGTAAAGGTGATGTTAATGGGGATGGAGATATCGATGCAATTGATTTCTCAATATTAAAGTCTTATGTATTAAGGAGAGACAGTTTATTAGATGAAGAGGCGGCTGATATTAATTCTGATGGTCAGGTAGATTCTCTTGATCTTTCATTGTTAAAATCAATGCTACTTAATAAATAAAACCAGATTAGTTGCCCCATATTAAATTGATTTATCGCAAACAGGGATTAAATACCTTATTAAATTCCCGTTTGCGGTAATTTTATTAAAAAAAACTAAAAATCTAGTAAAATTTAGTAAATAATGGTTGTAAAAAATAGTTAAATGTGGTATAACAAAGTTACAATACATAAATTTACATTAAATAACTAGTATTGGTATATGCATATATAACAATAAAAATATATTGACGATTGAGATGTACAAAAAGATTTTGTAGTTAATATTATGAAAAGTCAAGCAATGAAATCTTTATAACAATATTAAGGGGAGGTGAGTTTTATAATATTCTACTTGTATAGGAGGGAGCAATAATCTTTAGTGTACAAGTAGGAAGAAAGGAATGTTATTAGATTTTGTTGTATGGTTTTTTGTAATTATTTATATAAAAAGGAGGTAATATTTATGATGAAAATGAGAAAATTCATCGCTTCTCTAGCGTCATTATTAATGCTGGTTTCAATAATTGTTCCACAGCAACCTGTTTTTGCAGCTGAGTCCGGAATAGAAGTTCAGTTTAATAATGGGGGTACACAGGCTAATTCTAATACCATAAATGCTAAGTTCAAAGTAGTAAATAATGGTAGTTCATCAGTTAGCCTTTCACAACTGAAATTAAGATATTATTACACAAAGGATGCTAATACATCACAGAATTTCTATTGTGATTACGCAGGTATGATGAGTGGAGGCGCTCATTCAAACATGACCAATAAAATTACAGGCACAATTGTAGATATGAGCAATTCAGTAGCGACTGCTGATACATATATTGAAGTTGGTTTTACATCGGATGCAGGTACTCTTGCCGCCGGAGGATCAATTGAAATTCAAACAAGAGTTGCTAGAAGTGATTGGAGTAACTACAACCAATCCAACGACTTCTCATACAAAATGGCAGGTTCTTATGAGGTATGGGATCAGGTTGCTGCTTATCTAAATGGTACTTTAGTATTTGGTCAGTCTCCTACTGATGAGCCTAGTACGAAAGATCCTGAGATATCTCCAAAATCTGCAACTTTTAATAAGTCTGCTCCAAGAAATATAACCGTTAGTTTGACACCAAACGGTAATACCTTCAAGGGAATTAGCGGACTTACCATGAATACACATTATACTGTTTCTGGAAATACCGTAACCATATTAAGTAGTTATCTATCAACCCTTTCCGTAGGGTCAAGAAGACTTACTTTTGATTTTGGTGTTACCAATAATCCTGTTTTAAACTTATCCATTACCGAGGATGTGTCAACGGATAATCTAGAAGTAAGTATAGGTGAAGTTACAGGAAATACTGGAGAAACAGTAACAGTACCAGTTAATTTCAAAAACGTTTCAAAAGTAGGTAATGTAATAACTTGTAACTTCTATATAAATTATAATTCATCATTACTTGAGCCTGTTTCTGTAAGTGCTGGTGACATAGTAAAGAATTCTTCAGTAAACTTTGCATCTCAGATAAATAAATCTACAAGTTCAATCAGCTTCTTATTCCTAGATGATACCCTAGGTGATCAGCTAATAACCCAAGACGGTGTTTTTGCATACATTGATTTCAAGGTATTAGGAAGTGCTGGACAAACTGCAAGATTACAGTTTACCGACGAAGGTGCATTTGGCGATGGTAATATGAAGAGAATCTCTGCAGTGAATAAGATCGATGGTAGTGTGGTCATAGGAGTTGCAGATGG